>CAJWPX010000030.1 GCA_913045065.1 uncultured Fidelibacterota bacterium
ATTGGTTCTAAGATAGATATTTTTCTTGAAAAATTTGAAGATACTGATGGAAATATAACCCTTTCAAAATATAAAGCTGATTTTATTAAAAGATGGGATCAATTAAGAGAATTTTGTGATAATGCCAAACCTGTGAAAGGAAAAATCATTAAAAGAGTTAAAGGGGGTCTTGTAGTAGATCTTGATGTAATTCAGGCTTTTCTTCCTGGATCTCAAGTTGATGTTCAACCGGTAAAGAATTTTGATGATTTTTTAAATAAAGAATTTGATTTTCAGATTGTCAAAGTTGATGAATTAAGAAAAAATCTTGTTGTCTCAAGAAAAGCCATACTTCAAGAGTCTTTAAATGAAAAGAGACAAGAAATTATGGATAAAATTAAAGTTGATGAAACAATTTCTGGTATAGTTAAAAATATTACCGACTTTGGTGCTTTTATTGATTTAGGTGGTGTAGATGGGTTGATACATATTACTGATTTTTCATGGGGAAGAATTAATCATCCATCTGAAGTTGTATCAATTGGAGATACAGTTGACGTAAAAGTTATTGATTATAATAAAGAAACATCAAGAATTTCCCTTGGTATCAAGCAATTGGTTGCTAATCCTTGGAAATTAATTTCTGATAAATATAATGTTGGTGATGTTATATCAGGAAAGATAGTTAGTATTATGAACTATGGTATTTTTGTTGAAATTGAAAAAGGCGTGGAAGGTTTAGTGCACATATCAGAAATCTCATGGAATAAGAATGTTGAAAATTTATCTGATCACTATAAAACAGGGAATATATTAGAATCAAAAATATTATCTATTGACATTGAAGATCAAAAAATTAGTCTTGGTATTAAACAATTAACAGAAGATCCATGGAAGAATGTATCATCTAGATTTGCTATAAATGATAAAATTAAAGGATCAATTAATAATATTACCAAGTTTGGTGCATATGTTAATTTGGGAGATAATATCGAAGGTTTTATAAGAAATACAGATTTTCACTGGACAAAAAATATTTCTCATTCAAAAGAATTTGTTAAAAAAGAAGACAATGTTGAATTAATTGTATTAGAAATTTCGGATAAGGATAGAAAAATATTTTTAGGCATGAAACAAATGACTGAAAATCCTTGGTCTGAAATAAAAAAGCAGTATTTATCTGGACAAGCAATTCAAGGAACTTTTAATAGTTTGACTGATTCTGGAATGGTTATTGGTCTTGAAAATGATATTGAAGGTTTTGTTCCAATAGATAAGATTTCAAAAAAATTAAGAAAAAATTACTTATCATCAATCAAGCAAGGGGAACTTGTTGATTTATTAGTTGTTGAAGTTGAAGAGAAAGATAAAAGAGTTATCTTGATGTTTAATCAACCTGATGAAGATTAATACACCCAAATCAAAAAATACTAATGTACCTCAATTAAGAAGAATATCTTATTCTGTTCTCATAGCATTTATTTTCTGGTTTTTTATTAAAAGTGAAGATGATTATTTAGTAACAAAAAAAATTCCTCTAGTTGCAAGAAATTTACAAGAACAAAAAACATATAAAGAAGAAGTTCCAAAAGATATTCTTGTTACAATAAGAGGATCTGGTAGATCATTTATATGGCTCGCATTGTTTGAGAATTTCTATGATGATTATAAAGCAATTATTGATTTAAGCAGTATTGCTGATCAATATGATTTCAATTTAAATGATTATTATAGAGACAATCCTGCAAAGATAGTATTGCCACTATCTTTAGGTTTAGAATTTGTAGAAGTTATTTCACCAAAAAATATCATAATCAATTTAGATCAATATTTGGTCAAAAAAGTACCAATTCAATCACAGATATTTATTTCAACAGAACCAGGATATGTACAAGTTGGAAATGAAAATTTTGTTCCAGATTCTATTAACATTGGTGGACCACAAGAAATCGTAAATAATATTGAATTTGTGAAGACTCAAAAAGATACTTTTTTAAGCCTTATAGCATCAATAGATGGAGAATTATCAATTATTAATCCAAATAAATTAGTTGATTTTGATCCAAAGAAAGTTCGAGGATACATTAATATTCAACCGATTAGTGAAACGATTATCACATCTATTCCAGTTCAGTTAATTAATAAGCCACATGATCTTGAGGTATTTGTTAATCCTTCTACAGTTTCATTAACTATTATTGGAGGTCTTGATCAGGTCGCAAATATTCTTCCTGAAGATATTTTAGTTACAATTGATTTTAAAGATTGGAATCCTGATAAACAGTTTTATCTACCTCAAATTGAAATACCTACCAATCTTTTTAAGTGGGAAAATTTATCTCCAAATAATTTAGAAATTCTTGTTGTTGATAGAGAAGAACCAATCAAAGAAAATTGATTATTCTTGGAATAGAGACATCTTGTGATGAAACTGGTGTAGCAATTTGTCAAGATTATAAAATTCTTGCCAGCTATAATAAAACTCAATATATACACAAAAAATATGGAGGAGTTGTTCCTGAAATTGCATCAAGAGAACATGAAAAATTTTTACCTCAAATTGCTAAAAAAGTTTTAAAAGAATCTAAGTTAAACTATTCTGATTTAGATGCTATTGCTGTAACTAATGGTCCAGGATTAATGGGTTCTTTATTATCTGGAATTTCTTTTGCCAAAGGATTATCTCAAGGACTAGATATTCCAATAGTTCCTATTAATCATCTTGAGGCACATCTTAATTCTGTATTTATTGAATTTGGTGATTTAATAAAACCTCCTTTTATTAATTTACTTGTTTCAGGTGGACATACACAACTTTGGATGGTTCAATCTGATTCTAAATATAATCTTTTAGGAGAAACTTTGGATGATGCATGTGGAGAAGCATTTGACAAAGGATCAAAGACATTGGGTCTAGATTATCCTGGTGGTCCGGAGATAGAGAAGTTATCAAAAGGTGGAAATAATAAGTTGATTGATTTTCCTCGTCCTATGATACATGATAAAAGTTATAATTTTAGTTTTAGTGGCTTAAAAACTGCTTTGATTAATTATATAAAAAAGAATGATAAATATTCGCCAAATGATGTTGCTGCTAGCTATCAAGAAGCTATCGTAGATACTTTAATGATTAAATTAAATAGAGCTATGGATAATTTTAAAATCGATACTGGTATTATTTGTGGTGGAGTTGCCGCCAATAAACGATTAAGAGAAAAATTAGGTGAATTAGATAAAACTATTATTTTTCCTTCTCTAAAATATTGTACTGATAATGCAGATATGATTGCATTTTTAGGAGAGAAAAAAATGAACACTAAGTCTGTTAAAGAAGGAATAAATTTTTCTGCTTATTCTAGAGGAATGGTTCTTTAATAATGAAAAGTAAATATAAGCTGTTTCTTTTTTGGGTATCAATTGGTACGGCTATAGGTGGAGCAATTTATATAAACTCCCTTTTCTTTTTTGCTGATGAGACTGATATAATTACAGATAATATAATTCCAGAAAGTATTGAATTAAAAACTCCAGAAGATATAGTAGATATAGCTATAAAAAATATTATCGTATACCCTAACAGGTCTGATCAAGAATCAATATATATTGATATTGAAATCCAAAACATTAATGGAAATGAAACTGTTCAAGTTAGTCTTTCAAATGCCAACAATCTTATTGGTTCAGACCAAATTAGCTTGAAATCCAACCAAAAAGTTTATTTTCAATCATTTTTATTAAAGGATAATATTGATTTTAAATCAAAGTTTGATGTAAAAGTTTCCAGCTTGAAGCTTGAAGACAATATTGCAAATAATAGATATAGTTTTAATGTCAGCTTAGAGTCAAACAATCCAAAGATTGCAATTATCAGTGGCAACTTAAATTTTAATTCAATGGCTATTATTAATCATGTTGCAAATGATTTTGATCATTTTATACCTGATTTTGAAACGGGAATTCATGATTTCAAAGATTTTTGGTTTAAAAGATATGATTTAGTTATTTTTGATAATTTTCCAAATCATATTATATCCGATGAATGGAGAGAATTATTTGTTAGAAAAATTAACTCTCAAAATACTGCCTTAATTCTCTCTATTGGTAATAATCAGAATTTTGATTCTTTAATGAAATTATCTCCACTCTTTGGAGTTAAAATTGATTCTAAAGAGGATATAAATAATATTTCAAAAAGAACTTTTTTCGAAAAAAATCAGTTTAAATCTGTTTTAATTAATAATGCAAATTTTTATGAAGATTTTTTCAATGAAAAAAATAATTATTTTGAAGAATCTTTAAAATGGGCATTAGAAAATAAGAAATTACATTACAATTTTTTTTTAGGAAGCGAACATTATAACATAAATGATAAAATATTTATCTATGGATTTTCAAATCGTGTTGACTTAGAAAAAAAAATATTTACTGCAAAAATTTCTATTGATGATAGATACCTATACAATAAGAGATTATATTTCAATCCAATATCAGATTATTATTTTAGCCAATTTAATATTGATAATTTTGGTAATTATAAAATAGAAATTATTGACGAAAACGATTTTATTCTTGAAACGATAAGTGTTAATATTGTAGAAGAATTAAGTAAATTATAGCAAATGATATCTATACAGAAAATTCGTGATGATAAATCTTCTGTTGAAAAAGAATTATCAAAGAAAGATAAGTCTATCAATTTGGATAGCATTGTTAAATCTGATTCTGAACTTCGAGATTTAACTAAAAAACTTAATGATCTTCAATCAAAACAAAATAAAAAATCAAAAGAAATTGGAACATTAAAGTCCAAAAAAAGCGCTGATAAGTCAGTGTTTGAAGATTTGAAAAAATTATCTAATACAATAAAAGAATTAGAGAATGAACAACGTACTAAATCTCAAGAACTTAAAGATATGCTCCTTCAGATTCCAAACATGCCACACAAATCTGTACCTATTGGAGAATCTCCTATTGATAATGTTGTCTCTAAAGAATGTTCTTCAAAGAGAAAATTAAAATTTAAACCAAAAAGCCATGTCGATATTGTTAAAAATCTAGATTTAATAGATTTCGAAGCTGGTGCAAAAATTAGTGGTACAGGTTTTCCGTTGTATAAAGGGAATGGAGCTTTGCTTGAGCGTGCACTTATTAATTTTATGATAGATTATAATTTAAAAAATTATGATTATACTGAAATTTTCCCCCCGTTCTTAGTAAAACCAAGTTCTGCAAGTACAACGGGTCAGTTACCAAGATTTGATGAAGATATGTACTATATCGAAAAAGATGATTTGTACTTAATTCCCACTGCTGAAGTACCATTAACTAATATACATAAAGATGAAATATTGGATTTATCTGATTTACCAAAATATTATTTGGCATATTCAGCTTGTTTTAGGCGAGAAGCAGGTTCTTATGGTAAAGATACTAGAGGATTGTTGAGAGTGCATCAATTTAACAAAATAGAATTAGTAAAATTTGTTCACCCTAAAGATTCATATTCAGAATTAGAGAGTTTAACTAAACAAGCAGCAAAGATTTTAGATATGCTAGATTTAGATTATAGAATTGTTGAATTATGTAGTGGAGATTTAAGTTTTGCAGCTTCAAAGTGTTATGATTTAGA
>CAJWPX010000031.1 GCA_913045065.1 uncultured Fidelibacterota bacterium
AAAATATCATCTAACAGATTTTCTAACATTAAAGCAATTTATACATTACATTTCTACTTTACAAAGATGAAACAAAAATCAATAACATTTGTTAAATATGATATGATTAAAAAATTTTTTGTTTTCGTATTTCTCCTCTCGATAAGCTTTACACAAGATAAGTTAATCCTTCAACAAGCTGATTTATTACAATCATCTGTTGTTAATAATGAAACCATAACACAGTTGTCTGGTAACATTATTTTTAAGAAAAATGATACGATTTTAAAAAGTGATTTTGCTACTCAATATGAAAAATCTCCATTAGTAAAATTGAACAATAACGTTGTGGTAAAAAAAGAATCTCAGACCATTTATTGTGATTCTTTGACATATAATCAAGATAGTCAATTTTTTTCAATGTATGGAAATGTAAGAATTGATGATCAACAAAGAAGTATGCAATCAAATAAAGCGCTACTTGATGAGAAGACAGAACAAATCACTCTTATCGAAAATTGTCAAATTAATGAAAATGATAAACATAAAATTTATGGTGATGAAATAATCTTAACATTCAAAGATGATGAGTTAAATAATTTTGAAATCTTATCTGGAGGAGAAATCTTTTCAACAAATACTGGATATGAGAAAAAAATGGAGGGCGAGAAAGAAGATTTAGTCAAATTAGAAAATCAAAATTTATTAAAGGCAAAACATATATTGGGTGATATTAAAGAAAATGAAATTGATAAAATATATTTAGATGGGATGGCATCAACCTTTATTCATCTTTATGAGGATTCTTTATATCAAGGAAGTAATGAGGTTTCTGGTGATTCAATCGCAATTAGTATTGACAATGAATCAGCAACAAAATTAACAGCAAAAGGAGGTACTATTGGACGATATGTCCCAAATAAATTTAATTCTAGTATTACCTCACCTATTAATTATTCTGCAGAAGTAATCGAATTTGAAGTTGATACACAAATATCACAATTATATGGTTTTTCAAAAATATTACATGAAGACATGGATCTTTCAGCTTCATATGTGAACGTCAATTGGGAAACCAATATTCTAGAAGCTTTTACAATTAATCCATTAGATAACGAAGAAAAAAATAGACCTATTTTAATTGAAGGAAACCGCGAACCAATGATAGGTGATGAAATGGTTTATAATCTTAAATCAAAAAAGGGGAAAATATCAAAGGGAGAAAGTCAAGTTCAAGAAAATAGATACATGGGAAAGCAAATTACAAGTGTCACTGATAGTACTTTTTATATCGATGATTGTATTTTTACATCTTGTGATCCTTCAAAATTTTATTTGGGAAGTAAACAAGTAAAGATCATTTATGGAGAGAAAGTTATTGCAAAACCATTAAGTGTTTATATTGGAGGAGTTCCTATTATTGGTATCCCTTTGGCAATATTCCCTCATGCGTCTGGCGAAAGAAGATCAGGTTGGATTATGCCGTCATTTGGATCATCTGAAAATCGTGGAACATACATGGATGGATTAGGATATTATTTTGCTCCAAATGATTATTTTGGTTCTGAATTTTTGTTGAGTTTTGCTGATCGCCAAGGAATTATACTAAAAGCAAATAATGAATATAAGAAACGATATAAGTTTAGTGGAAAGTTAAAACTTGAAACAAGAAAGTATTTGGGTTCTGGAGAAGAAAATATTTCAAAAATTAATGAAAATAACAAAACTGACTATGTTTTTAATTGGCAACATAACCAAATACTAAGAAGCAATCAAACTTTCAGAGCTAATGCTAGCTATTACAGCAACGGAGAATACAATCGAGAAACAAGTATTGATCCAATTAAACGATTAAATCAACAAGCAATTTCAAATATTACTTATACAAAGAGATGGGCAAAACAAAATATTTCAATCAGTGCAAACGCATCTAATAAACAAGATTTAATGGCATCTAATAAAGTCAATCCTTCTTCTTCTTTTTACCAAACTCCTTATAGTACTCAGAATACAATTACAGACAATACGAGTACTTTGCCTTCATTAAATTTAAGAGTTGCTCGAAGAAAATTATTTCAAAATTCACCTCAAGATTCATGGTTCAATAATATACAATGGAATTACAGTTCTCGATTGATTAACAATACTAAAAGCTACTATGAGGCAGAAGAAATTATCAATGAAGATGGAACAATAAGCTATGCGTGGAAACAAGATGGTGATGGGAATGCTTCTCAATCTCAAAAAGTAGATGGAATGTTAAAAAATAATTTTGCTATTAATGCTCCATTTACAATTTTTAAATATATTGCAATCAATCCAAATCTGAATATTAATTCAGATTTTGTCAATCGCTATAGGATAGCAGAGCTCAATGAAGATGATGATGTAACCTTTAGTTATAAAGATAAAATTAAAAATAGAACGACTGGAAATTTTGGGCTTGCTTTATCAACAAAAATATATGGCATTTTACCAATCAGATTTAAAAATGTAGAATCTGTTAGACATGTTATTACACCAAGCATTGGATTTAATTACTCTCCAGACTATGAAGATAACAATGACTATTTTCAGGAAATTGGAACAGAAATTTATGACTACTTCCAAGGATCACTAATAGGATCCACTCCAACTAGTTCAACTAAAAGGGTAAGTCTATCCCTAAATAATGTTTTCCAAGCAAAAGTAAAAAAAGAAGATAAAGAAGAAAAAATTAACTTTCTCAATTGGCGTATTTCTAGTAGTTATAACCTTGATGCTGATGAATTTAAAATATCAAAGATTAACACTTCGATGCGTAGTAATCTAAAAGATGGTGTTTCTGTTGATGTAAACTTTACACATGATCCGTATAAATTTGATAGTGAAGATAATGTTAGAATTGATGAATTAGATAATTTCCCAAGATTGGTTGCAGCAAGGCTTGCAACTAATTTCACAATTAGAAGCAAATCAGAACCAACTGAGATTGAAAAAGAAAAAGAGTTTAGTGAAGATACTAAAAAATTCTTGAATGACTTATCTGGGAATAATTGGAATTCACGAATTGGCCTTAGTTATACAATTAATAAATTTAATCCTTCAAATACCATCGAAAATTTTTGGATTAATACAAATACATCTGTCAACGTTACGCAAAACTGGAAATTAAACTATAACGCACGTTTTAATATAACCGATAAGTCAATCATTAGGCATAATCTTACATTGTATAGAGAAATAGATTGTTGGGAATTCTTTATAGATTGGACTCCAAATGGATATGCAAGAGGTCTGTATTTTAGATTAAATCTTAAATCAGATATATTAAAAGATTTAAAAATTGAACGTAGACAAGGTATATATAGTACAAGATCAAATTTTTAGGTGTTATTGCTTAAAAAAATTATTAATGTTGTTTTGTGAAGTCTAAATACCAAAAAATCAAAGGCACTTTCGATATTCTTCCTCCTGAAACACAATTATGGCAAGAGATTGAAACAATAATTCATCAGACGTGTCAGCAATTTGGTTTTGAAGAAATTAGAACGCCTGCAGTAGAATTTGTTAATCTTTTTCAAGAAAATATTGGATATGAAACAGATGTTTCAAAAGAAATGTTTGGTTGGCAAGATCAATCAGGAAAACAATTAGCTCTCAAACCAGAAATGACAGCTCCGGTTGTAAGAGCTTATATTGAATCAGGATTTTTCAGAAAACATCCACTATGTCGTTTATATTATATTGATTCATTATTTAGAAGAGAAAAACCTCAAAAAGGGAGGCAAAGACAATTTAATCAATTTGGAATTGAAGCATTTGGATCTAGAAATAGCGAACAAGATGCTGAAATAATCTTAATTGCAAATAAACTCTTTAAAGACTTAAAGATTAATAATACAAGGTTAAGTATTAACAGTATTGGTAGTCCTGAAATCAGAACAAAGTATGAAGTAGTATTAAAAAAATATTTCAATCAAAATGCAAATAAGCTATCAAAAGTATCTAAAAAAAGACTTGAAAAAAATCCAATACGAATTTTAGATAGCAAAGAAAAAGAAGATCAGTCAATTATAAAAAATGCTCCGTTAATCAAAGAATTTATCTCAAAAGATGATGGTGTTCATTTTAATGAAGTATTATCGCACCTCAAAGCATTAGGAATTCAGTATAATGAAAATCCACATCTTGTTCGTGGTTTAGATTATTACAATGGCACTACATTTGAGATTACTACGAATAGCCAACAATCACAAAATGCTCTTTGTGGTGGTGGAAGATATGATTTTTTAGTAGAGAAAATGGGTGGACCAAAAGTGCCTGCTGTTGGATTTGCTGCTGGGATTGAAAGAATGATGCTTGAATCAAAACAACAACCAACTAACAAAAGTATTGATGTCTATATTAGTTGTAATGATATAAAACATGCATCTAAAGGTTTTAAAATTATTAAAGAAATAACCGATAATGGATATAAAATATTTTTTGATACAAATAAAAAGAATGTAAAAAATCAAATTAAAGATGCGATAAAAAATAAAGCATCGTCAATATTGATTATTGATGACAAAATACTTATTAGAAATTTAAATTCTAAAAAAGAAAATATTGTTTCAGAAAGCCAAATTCTTAGCCTTTTAAAAAAGCAATAATTTATATATATAATTATATATATAAATTTTTGACAATTAACATACAAAGGATGTAAGTTGATTTCCTAAAATGTCAAACCAAGAAAAACTACTAATTATTGTTGAGTCGCCTTCCAAAACAAAAACAATAAGCAAATATATAGATCATGCTAAAGTAATAGCCAGTATTGGCCATTTTAAAGACTTACCAAAGAAAGAATTAGGAATCGATATTAAGAATGATTTTGCTATGGATATTGAAACTATAGCTGATAGGAAAAAATTTATAACCGAGCTAAAGAATGAAACTAAAACAGCTGATAGAATCCTAATTGCTACAGATCCAGATAGAGAAGGTGAGGCTATTGCTGCACATATTGCTGAAGAAATTAATAAAGATGTTGAACGTGTAGAATTTACAGAAATAACAAAAAATGCTGTGATGGAAGCAATAAACAATAGTAGAGAAATAAATTACAATTTAGTAGATGCACAAAGAGCTAGAAGAGCAATCGATCGATTAGTAGGATTTACGTTCTCTCCCGTTTTATGGCAAACATTAAGAAATTTGAGAGTAAAAGGGTTGTCTGCTGGAAGAGTTCAATCGGTAGCATTAAAATTATTAGTAAAACGTGAAAAAGAACGTAATAAATTTATTAAAAACAAATTTTTTGCAATTGACGCAGAACTCATTGAAGAAAGTAGTAATAAAAATTTCAAAGCCAAACTTACTCACTATGATGAACAAAAAGTTGCAACAAGTGATGATTTTGATAAGTTTGATAGTGGTTTAAAAAATAAAAATCTTCTCTTGATTAATACAGAAAAAGCAGAAAAAATCAAAAAAGAATCAAATGAAAATCCATGGGAGATTATAGACATTGAATCAAAACCAACTTCTAGTTCCCCTCCTCCACCATTTACAACTAGTACTC
>CAJWPX010000032.1 GCA_913045065.1 uncultured Fidelibacterota bacterium
GATCCTAATAGTGTTATTAATCAATTAAAAGGCATTAGTGGTCCAAATCCAACTTGGGAAGATGGGCAACTAATTTTATCTACTCCCGATGCGATTGGAAGAGCATTAGAAAATTTTGTACATGGTGATACTCCATCTTCAGAAGAAGAAAAACAAGTAAAATTTGAAATTGCCAATGATGCACAACAAACTAATAAACCAACAACTAACCATACAATGATTTGTCCTGAATGTGATCAACAAGGTGTTATCAATGAAGGCGGATGTTACAATTGTAAGGATTGTGGTTGGTCTAAATGCGAATAATAAAAGTTTAAACTATTAATTTTCCAATATTTCTTTTTCTTTAGATGCTTGGCTTGTGTTTAATTTTCCAATGAAATTATCTGTAAGATCTTGCAAATCATCAAAAAATCGTTTCATATCATCTTCTGGAATTTTGTTTTCTTTCTCTACCCTTTTTACAGAATGGATAATATCTCTACGGATATTTCTTATTGATATTCTTCCTTCTTCAACAGTATGAGCAGAAAATTTCACTAGCTCTTCTCTTCTTTCAGTTGATAATGGAGGAAACGAAATAATAATTGAATTACCATTATTAGAAGGATTCAAACCTAAATCTGATTCAATAATTGCCTTTTCTATATTATCAAGAACGGTTTTATCAAACGGTTGAATACTGACAGTCACACCATCCATAAGAGAAACATTAGCAACTTGATTTAATGGAGTTTGATTATCATAATAATTTACTAGAATTTTGCTGAACATATCTGGATTAGCTCTCCCTGTTCTAATTTTAGCTAATTCATTATCAACAAACACAATTGTTTGTTGCATTCTACTGCTTGCGAGTTCAAGATTTTGATTTAACATAATTTAATTAGATAATAGTAATAGATAAGTTATTAACTTTTTTCACCAAGAGCAAAACGAACAAAACGATTAATCGTAATATTTTCTCCCAATTTAGCAATTGCTTCTTGAATAAGTTGATCAATTTTAACATCAGGATCTTTGATAAAAGATTGATTGATTAAACAGTTTTCTTCAATAAATTTTTCTATTTTACCATCAACAATTTTCTTAACAACGTTATCTGGTTTACCAGTCGACTTTGCTTGTTCTGTATAAATATCTCTTTCTTTATCAATAAGATCAGACGAAAGATCGTCTTTGCTAATAGCAATAGGATTTGTTGCAGCAATTTGCATTGCAATATTATTTGCCAATTCCTCAAATCCTTCAGTTCTTGCAACAAAATCGGTCTCACAACCAATATCAAGTAATACACCAAGTTTGCTACCATGATGAATATAAGATATAATTAAACCTTCATTGGCATCTCTTACAGATTTTTTTTCTGCTTTGGTAACACCAGACTTGCGAAGAAATTCTACTGCTGAATCTAAATCGCCTTTTGATTCAACTAATGCTTTTTTACAATCCATCATTCCAGCACCAGTTCTTTCTCTTAAATCCTTAACTAACTTGGCATCTACATTCATATATTATTTCTTTTTTTCTTTTGGGTATTCTGATTTTTCTGAATCATCATTCTTAGATTTATTATCAATAGTGTTCACAATCATATTTACAACCTCTGTGATTAAAAGTTGGATTGTTCTAATAGAATCATCATTCGCTGGGATTGGATAATCACAAATTGCAGGATCAGTATTGGAATCAACAATACAAATTATAGGAATTTCAAGTTTCTTTGCTTCTTCAATAGCAATAGATTCCGTTTTTCCATCTACAACGATAATAACATTTGGTAATTTTTTCATATCTTTGATACCACGATGTTGATCAGAAAGCTTTATTTTTTCACGATTTAACTTTAAAAGTTCTTTTTTTGTTAAATCTTCGTAAAGAGCAGAACCTTCTTTTTCCAATAACTGAAGTCTTTTAATACTTTTTTTAACAGTAGAAAAATTTGTGAGAGTTCCACCAAGCCATCTCTCTACAACATAAAACATACCACATCTATCTGCTTCTTGTTGTATGATATCTTTAGCATGTTTCTTAGTCCCTACAAAAAGTACATCCCCATTTCTTTCTACTATATTTTTAACAAATAATAATGCTTTACTAAGGTTATCAATAGTATCGTCTAGATTAATAATGTCTATACCATTCTTTTGAGATAGAACATAATCTCGAAAATTAGGATTTGTTTTGCTTGTTACATGGCCAAAGTGAGCACCAGATTTCAATAAATCATCTTTTGTAACAGTAATCATATAATTATCTTTTCGAGAATTGGAATTTCTTCCTTGCTCCAGGTTGACCATATTTTTTTCTTTCCACTTCTCTGGCATCTCTTGTTAATAAACCGTGAGTCTTTAATTGGCTTCTTAGTTCCTTATCTGATTCTAAGAGAGCTCTTGCAACTCCCAACTGAATTGCACCAGCTTGACCAGTTAATCCACCACCAGAAACATTAATTTTTAAATCATACTTATCTTTAAGGTTTAGAATTTCAAGAGGTTTTATTGCATGGATTACTAGTGATTCTCTTTTTAAATACGAATTAAGATCAAGTTTATTGTTCACAACAAAATTTCCCGATCCACTGGATAGATAAACTCTTGCAGTTGAGTTTTTTCTTCTACCAATACCGCTAAAAGGTTCATTCTTCATTAAACATCATTCCATTTCACTGGATTTTGAGCGTCATGATTATGAACTGCCCCCTTATGAACCCTAAGATGGGTCATAATTTCTCTTCCTAATTTATTTTTAGGCAACATACCTTTAACAGCATTAATAATTACTCTATCAGAGTCATTCTTCATTAAATCATTATAATTGGTCATTTTGGCTCCACCCGGATAACCAGAATGTTTAAAATATTGTTTCGAATCAGCCTTATTACCAGTTAATCTTATTTTATCCGCATTAACTATAACAACAGAATCTCCCATATATAAATTGGGAGCATAGTTTGGGCGATGTTTACCTCTAAGTATCTGGGCTACTTTAGACGCAAGTCTCCCTAATACCTGATTATCGGCATCTAGCAACCACCATTTGTGCTCTATTTTCTTAGCTGATATTGTACTTGTTTTCATAAAGTATCAAAAACGCAACGAACTTAATTGATGTCATTCCATTAGTCAATAACAATGATTAGTAAATTTATAGACTAAAAAATGAATTCTTTGAGAACACATATTTGACTCTACCAGCCAATTCATGGCCAATAAAAGGCGAATTCGAAGATTTGGAATAAATATCGTCTTCTGAGAATGTCCACTTTTCATTTGGATTGAAAACTGTAATCTGGGCTTTTTCACCAATTGCAAATAAATCTGTATTAATATTCATAACTTTTCTTGGATTAACTGTTAATTTTTCAATCAGTGATTTTAGGCTCATACCATTTTCTTTGACTAAAACCTTATTAACAACTCCAAAACAGCTTTCTAAACCAATCATTCCAAATTCTGCATCATTAAATGTTGTTTCTTTATCTTCAATCGTATGGGGAGCATGATCGGTTGCAATACAATCAATAATACCACTTTTAATACCATCAATTAGTTTTTTCCTATCATTTTTAGATCTAATTGGTGGACCAACTTTAAGATTTGTATCAAATCCAACAATATCATCATCACAAAAATATAGGTGATGAGGCGAAACTTCTGAACTAATTAGTTTACTTTTAGATTTAAACAACTTAATTAATTCAACTGATTCTTTTGTAGAAACATGTGGAATATGTAATCTAGCATTCAAAGATAATGCTAATGCAAGATCCCTATATACCATAACTGATTCAGCTAAATTAGGATTACCTTTAAGTCCCAAATTATCCGAATTTGGCCCTGCATTCATAACTCCTTCATTTCTTAAATAAATATCTTCCGCATGATTAATGATAGGAAGATCAATCATCTTTGCATATTGTAACGCTAACGCCATAAACTGTGCATTCTGAATTGGAATCCCATCATCGCTAAATGCAATAGCACCATTTTCTTTCATTAAAATCATTTCAGTTAATTCTTTGCCTTTCTGTCCCTTAGAGACAGCACCGATAGGAAAAATATCGATTGGGAGATGATTACTTTTACCACAAATATAGTAAATATGCTCTGCTGAATCGATTGAAGGATTAGTATTTGGCATTGTACAAACTTGGGTAAAACCACCCGCTAGTGCAGCAATAGATCCAGATTTAAGGTTTTCTTTATCTTCTCTACCAGGCTCCCTAAAATGGGCATGGATATCACAGAAACCATGAGTAACCACCAGGCCTTTACAATCAATTTTTAAAGTATCTTTATCTCGAGACGATATAGTTTTTCTAATTGAAGCGATACTACCATTTTTAATCAATATATCACCAATAAATGTTTTCTTTGAAAACGGATCAATGATTCTTCCACTCTTGAGTAATATTTTTTTAGGTTGTTTCTTGGTAATCATAATTTTTTCGACTTATCACCTAACAATAAATAAAGGATGGACATTCTCGATGCAACTCCATTTAAAACTTGATCTAAAATAACAGCATTTTTAGAATCAGCAATTGTACTATCAATTTCAATTCCTCTATTCATCGGACCTGGATGCATAACAGTAATATCCTTTTTTAATTTATTCACTCTTTCATAGGTTAATCCAAATGTTCTATGGTATTCTCGTGTTGATGGAATTCTTCCTAAATGCATTCTTTCAAGTTGTATACGAAGAACAATGACAGCATCACACCAATTTAAAACTTCATCCACATTATGAGTAACATTAATGCCTAATTTTGTAACATCATTTGGAAGCAATGTGCTAGGACCGCAAACTACAATTTCGGCACCTAATTTTTTCAGTCCAAAGATATTACTTCGTGCTACCCTGCTATTTAATATATCTCCAATAATTCCAATTTTTAAATTTTTAATTTTTCCAAATTTTTCCTTAAGAGTTACCATATCCAAAATGGCCTGTGTAGGATGTTCATGAGATCCGTCTCCAGCATTAATAACTGAACCATCAATATATTCAGTTAATTTTAAAGCTGCACCTGGATGAGAATGCCTTATTATTGCTCCATCAATCTGCATTGATTCAATATTCTGAACTGTATCTTTTAACGTCTCTCCTTTTTTAACACTACTACCAGTTGCTGAAAAATTAATACTATCTGCACCCAATCTCTTTTCAGCTAAAGTAAAACTAATCTTTGTTCTTGTGGAATTCTCAAAGAACATATTAACCAAAGTTTTCCCTTTCAAAAGATTAATCTTTCTTCCAGGAGAATCAAGAATTTGTTTAAATTTAAATGAGGTATCGATGATTTTATTCAAATCAGAAATTGGAAAATCTTCTAAACCAATAAGATGTTTGCTTTTTAGCATCATTAAATCCTCCAAATTCCGCGCAAATTAGTAGATTTGAGCTACTTTGTCAACTATATCATT
>CAJWPX010000033.1 GCA_913045065.1 uncultured Fidelibacterota bacterium
TTGGCTCTGTATTTGATGGAAAAGTTACCAAAACTCTTGATTTTGGTGCATTTGTTGAATTTGCACCAGGTAGAGAAGGATTGGTTCATATCTCTCATTTAGATTGGAAAAGAGTAGAGAAGGTGAGAGATGTAGTATCAGTCGGGGACAAAGTTAAAGTAAAATTATTCGAGATTGATAAACAAGGTCGTTTGAATTTTAGTATGAAACTTTTAAAAGATAAACCTAAATAATAAGACGGTAAATCTTTATGAAAATTGGTGTTCCTAAAGAAATTATTTCACAAGAATATCGTGTTGGGATAAATCCTATAACTGCTCAACTGCTCGTAGAAAATTCACATGAAGTATTCGTTGAAAACAATGCTGGAATCCATAGTGGATATAACAATTCTGATTATCAACAAGCTGGCTGTACTATTCTAGATAAAGCTGTGGATGTTTTTGATGCTGCAGAACTAATTGTTAAAGTGAAAGAACCTTCTCTCGAAGAGGTAGAACTTCTAAAAAATAAAATAATTTTTACCTATCTACATTTAAGTTCTTCTAAAGAATTAACCGAGAAATTACTTAATTGCAATACTGCAAGCATTGCTTATGAAACCGTTAATATTGATAACGAATTACCAATGTTAAAACCAATGAGTGCAATTGCAGGTAGATTAGCAATTTTAGATTGTATACCACTTCTAAAAAAGAACAATCAAGGAAAAGGAAAATTGATATCAGGTACATCGCTTGCTGATCCTGCAAATGTAATAATTCTTGGAGCAGGTATTGTTGGGGTTAATGCATTAGAAATGAGTTTAGGATTAGGAGCCAATACAACTATTTTAGACATTAATGAAGAACGTTTAGCTGTTATCAAAGAATCTTATCCTAAAGCGAATACTATGATATCAACCTCAGAAACCATAAATGAACTTCTTCCTAATGCAGATATTGTTATTGGAGCAGTTTTGACAGTAGGGGCAAAACCTCCAACTCTTATTACAAGAGAAATGTTAAAATTAATGCAGCCAAAAAGTATTTTATCTGATGTTTCGATTGACCAAGGAGGTTGTTTTGAAACATCAAAAGCAACAACCCATGATAATCCTACTTACGAGGTTGATGGCATTATTCACTATTGTGTTAGAAATATCCCATCTGCGGTACCATTCACTGCTACAAATGCATTAAACGAAGCTACACGACCATATATATTGTATTTAGCTAATAACGGTCTAGTTGGTTTAAAAGACAATTCTGAGTTAAAAATGGGTTTGAATACATATAAAGGACATCTCTTAAACAAAGAAGTTGCAGAAGCTCATAGCCTTAATCACTCTAATCCAAATAAAATTCTTTAAATTTTATTATTAAAGCATTACTTTAATGATATAATTTATGTGTATAAAGTAGTTAAAGTAATGGATGAATTAAAGTGATGCATGAATCAAATTCAAAATTATATTACAGTATTAAAGAAGTAAGTGAACTAACCAAGCTTAAACCTTATGTCTTAAGATATTGGGAGTCTGAATTTCCATCATTAAAGCCATCAAAGAATAGAGCAGGAAATCGCACCTATAAACAAAATGATATTTCAGTGATCTTCAATATTAAGAAATTATTGTATGACAAAAAATTTACTATTAAGGGCGCAATTGAAGAATTAAAAAATGCTTCTCATGAACATTCAAGGGTAAGAGAGGTAGAAGAACGTGATAAATCTGTTCTTCACGAAGTTCGTAATGAACTTAATAATATACTCAATGAACTAAATAGACATTGACAATTACATAACATTGTTTATAGTTTGTTGAAGATTATGTAGTCAACCAAGAGTCTCTTCAAGTGGATAGCATTATTCACTGAGAGACTTTTTGGTTTCTATGATAAAAAAAATCATTAAATTGTCTTAATATGTTTGGTCAAGACAGCTCACCACTTATTACTTATGCGATTCCTTTTTTTATGCTTCTAGTTGGTATTGAATTCATTTATGGACTTATTAAAAGAGAAAATAACTACAGAATAAATGATGCATTAGCCAGCATGTCATTAGGGTTAATCAGTAGATTTATCCCATTACTCGGATTAGGTTTCCAGTATGTTATATACACCTATGTTGCCAAAGAGTTTAACCTAAGTTTGTTAAACTCAACAGAAACTTGGGTCTGGGTAACTGCTTTCTTGATGTATGATTTGTGTTATTATTGGATGCATCGTTTACACCATGAAATAAAAGTTTTTTGGGCAACGCATGTCGTTCATCATCATGGAGAAGAATTTAACTTGTCAACAGCTATGAGACAGACTAGTACTGGCTTTCTTTGGAAATGGGTATTCTTTCTACCAATGTTTCTTATAGGAATTCCACCAACAGTTTTTGTTACAGTTGCTGCAATAAATCTAATCTATCAATTTTGGGTACATACTGAACATATTGGAAGATTGGGAGTTTTAGAGTATATATTCATAACTCCATCGAATCATAGAATACATCACGCTCAAAATGATGATTATTTAGATGCAAATTATGGAGGTGTCTTTATAATTTGGGATCGTATTTTTGGAACTTTTATAGATGAGCGAGAAGACTTAAAACCTATCTATGGAACGGTTAAACCGCTTAAATCATTCAACCCGTTCTGGGCAAATATTGAGGTTTTCTACCAGATGATTCTAGATTCATATCGAACAAAAAGGTTTAGGGATAAAATACGTGTATGGTTTTCTCCGCCTGCATGGAGACCAGATGATGTTGCAGAAAAATATCCTGTTCAGAACAATGATTTGAACAATTTCGAAAAATATGATCCAGAAATCACAACCATGCAAAAAGCTTTTGCATTCTTTCAATTTAGTATGATAAACGGTCTTACGATATTAATGCTATTTAATGTTGATAAATTTTCTTATCCAGAGATGGCCGGTGTTGCAGTACTAGTATTAACGCTAGCAATATCGAATTCATTGTTACTCGACGGGAGAAGTTATGCTAATGGTTTGGAAATAGTACGAGCAGGTGCCGTTCTTATATCTCTCTATCTAGGGTTTTTTACCAATTTTATATACTTAATTTTAGCTCATAGCATTATAGCCTTAATTGTAGCATCAGTTTTTTCACTCGGATTTAATGGAATAAAACCTGTTAGTAGGTCTACATGAGAAAATTTGTAATATATATAAGCATATTTTTGTTTGTATTGTCTTGTGATATAGATGAACAGGTGAGTGTATCGCTTCCAATAACTGATATAGATATGGAAGTTCCAAGTATTACCATTAACCAACCTTTAACAGATTCAATTTATGTGACAGGGCAAACGATTGATTTTGATATCACTGCAAGCGATGATCTTGCAATACTAGCTGTTTTCTTGGAAATTGATGGAGTTGAAATTTTTCTTAATAATGATATGAGTACAGATTCTCTTATCACAACATTTCAAACCAATTATGGATTTGATTCAACAAATTTTTGTAGTGCCAGTTGTGGTGCTACCACTGAGAATAGTTTTATTGTTAAAGCATGGGTGAGTGACTATGCAGGCAATACCTCTTTAGATTGGATTAGAGTTGAATTTAGTTACAGTGAATCAGATGATGATGATTCACAATGAAAAGAATAGTTTATTCATTATTGGTAGGCATAGGGATTTTTTTTGCATCTTTTTTGGTTCCCGTTATTGGTGGAATCATATCAATCCCTATGGGATTAATTGGAGCATGGATATATTATGATTACAAGAAATAGTACTTTATATAATTTTTCATTATTTTCAATTAGCTTATTTAGCATAGTTATGGCACAAGAAAGTAAAAATCATGATAAAGCATTTTTCGCTGCAGGATGTTTCTGGGGAGTAGAATCTACTTTCCAAGCGCTTGAAGGAGTAGTTTCTACCACTGTTGGATATACAGGAGGAAAAGCTAAAGATCCTTCTTATGAAGTTGTGTGTACTGGAATTACAGGGCATGCGGAAGCTGTTGAGGTTGTGTATGATGCAAGTGTTGTGTCATATGAAAATCTTTTAAATACTTTCTTTGAATTACATGACCCGACGACATTCAATAGACAAGGACCAGATGTTGGAACCCAATATCGATCTGCCATATTTTATGGAAATGATAATGAAAAAAAATTAGCTGAAAAGATAATCAATGCGATAAACGAATCTGGTAAATTTAGAACAAAGATAGTGACAGAAGTTGCACCAGCAACCGATTTTTATAATGCAGAAAATTATCATCAAGATTATTACAAAAAAAAGGGAATAAACGGTTGCGCGATATAAAAAATAGGAGACCAAGATGAAATTAGAAAGATTTACATATTTACTGGCGTTTTTATTATTGATTGTTTTCACATCGGATTTGCAAGGACAAAGGAGAAAAAATAAAGTCAAACTAAGTGAGAATAATAAAGTTGAAGAATTTATTAACGACTACATTCAAGACCCATGGATGATAGGACACATTCAAGCTCTTCAGTCAGAATTGGTAAGAATTGGCTTTGAAATTTTACCTCCAGAGACTGATGGAAATGTAGAAATAGAAATTCTATTTGAAGATTTTAATTTTGATCCATACTATGGAAATACCGCCGATCCAAAGAAATCTTATATCTTATTTCGAGATCCAACAACTAAAAAAATAGTTGCAAAATTCTATACCAATTCAATCCTTCAGGATGATGAGGTAGGTGGACCAATGACCAACTCTTTCTCAAGTGGATTTGAAAGTGGGGGAGGAGGCAGTGGATGGAACACCACTGATGCAATGCCCGTTGATGTGAATGCTATTATTTTAGACTGGGTAAAACAAGTTGAAACCTTCTATTAATTTTGAGTTACAATCATAAACAAATTGAACCAAAATGGCAGGAATATTGGGCAAAGAATAGTACTTTTGTAACCTCAGAAGATAGTAAACCAAAATACTACGTTTTAGATATGTTTCCTTACCCGTCTGGTTCAGGATTACATGTAGGACATGCTCTTGGTTATGTTGCAACCGACATTGTTGCACGATTTAAACGTATGAAAGGATTTAATGTCTTGCATCCTATGGGATGGGATGCATTCGGACTTCCAGCAGAACAATATGCAATTAAGACAGGAACTCATCCTAGCATCACTACTTCACAAAATATTCAAAATTTTAAACGACAGATTAATCAACTTGGATTTTCTTACGATTGGTCCAGAGAAATTAATACCACTGATCCAGAATATTATAAGTGGACCCAATGGATTTTTCTTCAATTATATAACCAAGGACTTGCCTACCAAGAAGAAGTAGCTGTTAATTGGTGTCCAGAACTACGTGCTGTGCTTGCAAATGAAGAAGTAGTAGATGGAAAGTCAGATATCGGAGGACATCCTGT
>CAJWPX010000034.1 GCA_913045065.1 uncultured Fidelibacterota bacterium
CCATTTATGAAGCATTCTTGTTTGAATAATTTTTCGTTTTTAAGATTCATGTTATACAATTTATTAGTTAAGAGAAATAAACACAATAGAATTTATATAGTTGATTTATATAATTTCAATATATTGATATTAATTATTTGTTGCTTTATTAAGAATTGTTTTTTTAAGAAATATACTTTTGATAAATTTATGAAGAAATTACTTGTAGTTATAATTTTTATAATTCCTAATTCCTTAGTTGCCCAATCCATAAAACCGTTTACTGATTATTCAATAGAAGAACTTTTCACTGATGAGAAGGCTCAACATCATGTATTAGAAGGATGCATTTCTTTATATTCGGCTATAACAGAACTGACGAGAAAAAAGTATCCAGAATTGGCAAATGCATTTTATGAGATTGCAAACACCCTATATCCATATGGCATCATTTCTTTATCAAAAACAAAAAAAATATCCTATGAAGAAGCGGAGAAAATTTTTTTTACAAATGTGAATAATCTTACTAACGGATACATAGACGAGATGAATAGAAACGGAGAAAAAAATAAAAGTTATTTTAAGGATAGTTTTCTTGGAGACGATCTTTTTTTCTGCCATGAAGTTACAAAATCATTCAACCTTGCAATTTCTGAATCAGTAATCAACACTAACTAATTGGTTTTTTTCTTTTGATAATATAAGTACCACTTTTATGAAGTTCTAAAAACCATCCATTTTCAATAACCAAAGTTGTAGTGTCTTCCTCAACCACAGCTGGTCCATCTATTAAATTACCAGGGCTTAATTTATTACCATCATACACAGGTGTCTTTAGCGCATTACCTTTTTCTGAAAAAATTAAATTTCTGGATATTTTCAATGCATCATTTATTTGACCTTTATTTTCCAATTCTGAGTAATTAGGGCGATCTATCCTTCCATAAATAGTACTTTCTATATTAACTAATTCCACCGGGCTGTCTTTTTCAGAATAAGTGTATAGTTCTTCGTGCCTGTTATGAAATGCTTCCTTTATATTTTGTAAAGTTTCTTCAGTTATTTCAAAAAAATCAATGTTTACCGTACACTCGTGTATTTGACCTACATAACGCATTTCTAAACTTCTATATGTGTTTATTTTTTTTTCTTCAAAACCATCTTTATTTAAATGTTCAATTCCTTTGGATTCAATTTCCTTAAATGTCTTGTTTATTTTTTCTGCCGCCTTTATTGAATCCAGTCTTGTAGGAATGGTTGCCATATAATTGTATTTTACATCTGAAATAATTTGTCCATAAGCGCATAATCCTGAAGATAATTTTGATACAATTACAGTATCAATGCCCATCTCTTTAGCCAGGGCAGTAATATGGGCTCCTGTTGCTCCGCCTCCAGCAACAAGTACAAAATCACGTGGATCATATCCCCTTTCTACAGTTACTCTGCGAATACCATTAACCATGTTACTGTTTACTATTGTAAATATTCCGTAAGCAGCTTTTTCAACTTCAATACCAAGAGGTTTGGCAATATTTTTTTCAATAGAATTAAAAGCATTTTCATAATTTAACGGAAGTTTTCCTCCTATTAATCCATCAGGATTTAAATATCCCAATACCAGATTTGCATCTGATACAGTTGGCTTCTCACCGCCCTTACTATAACAAGCGGGTCCAGGGTTTGCCCCTGCACTTTGAGGACCTACCTGAAGCAGGCCCATTTCATCTATCCATCCAATAGAACCTCCTCCCGCACCAAGAGTTTCAACCTGTATCATCGGAACACCAATACGATATCTTAAAAAATCTACATTTTTATTTAAATTTGTACTTCCACCTTTAGTCAGAGTTATATCAAACGAAGTACCTCCCATATCAACCGTTATTACATTTTTATATTTAAAAGGGTTTGCAATGGATAATCCTGCTATAGGCGCTGATGCTGGACCAGAATTTATTGCATATACAGATCTATCGGTCATCACTTCACCTGTAGCTAAACCTCCATTTGATTGAAAATATCGCACATTATTCTCTCCACCTAAACTTATAAAATATTCATTTATTGCTGAAACATAACTTTTCAACGTTGGAGACAAGTACGCATTTGTAACCGCTGTAGAAGTTCTCGTATACTCTCTTATTTGCGGATATAGTCTACTGCCTACTGTAATAAAAGCATTAGGCATCATTTCTCTCACTATTTTTTCAGCTATAATCTCATGAGAAGGATTTAATATTGACCAAATAAAAGAAATAGCAATACTACTTACTCCTTCATCAACAAAAATTTTACATGCCTCTCTAACATCATCTTCATTGATAGAAATTTTAACTTTTCCATTTGATAGAATGCGTTCACGGATACCTTTTCTTAGAAATCGTGGTGACAACATTACAGCTGGAGGATAATCAGGGTCATAACGATATCCATCTTCTTTATGACCTAGTCTTATTTCTATTGAATCTTCATGTCCTTCTGTACATATTAATCCTACCGGAGATCCTTTGTGTTGGATTAGTGCATTAAGACCAACAGTGGTTCCATTAATACATAAGTCAGATTGTGAAATTATATCTGAAGGATTTATTTCCAAATCCTCAGAAATTATTTTTAGACCGTCCTCTATGGCTTTTGTTGGATCATCTGGGGTTGATGGAGTTTTGTAAATTTTTATATTTCCAGACTTATCAGCTAGAACAAAATCAGTAAAAGTTCCGCCCGCATCAATCCCTAATCTGTAATGCGTGCGCATTATATTTTAATTAGAATCTTGATCAGAAAAAATAACACCATAATCTTCCTTGGCACCATTTTTTGATACAAGACCATTTTTTACATCCATAATTACTTTTTCTAATGGTCTTTCTAGCGGATTGCCAAAACCTCCACCACCAGGATTAATATTAGCGACTCTTTGTCCAGGTAAAATGGTTTCAATAATGTTTTTTTTTATGACATCAACTTTTCCATTTCTCTTAATCTCAACCCTCCCTACTTTGTTTTCAAGTAAAGTTGAAAATGCGCCAGCAGACCCCAGAGAGGGGTATTTTCTTCCTTCTCCAAACATTATAAAAGTCATTGGTTGATCCAGAGGTTCCACTTCCCAGCAAGTTCCCGAACCACCCCGAAATTTTCCCGCACCACCAGAGTCTGTTACTAAACTGTATCGATGCAAAATAATTGGGTAAGAATATTCAATTAACTCAACATCACCCGAAGCCAGTGCACCCATGCAGCATTCTGGTCCACAGGCATGCCATCCATCCTGTGTTGGCGTGGCACCGGCACCAGATATTAAAGTTGCTAGTACCATTGTAACATACTCCTCATTATTCCTCGTATCGAAGCCGGTAATGTTACATCCGTTAGAATGACCCCATGAAGCGCTTACTTTATCTGGAGCAGCTTTTTCAAAAGCTAATCGCACAGCATCAGTGAGAGTTTCCATGGGTGTGGTTGTGCAGTTTACATGGGGAGCAGGTGTTTCAGCGTTGCATAAGGTTCCTTTTGGACCCATATTGACATTAACGCATCTGTAGAGCCCTTCGTTGTAAGGCGGAGGTAACTGCGCAAACATCATTAAACCTAAATAAACCCCAGAATAAGAATTCCCCTCATAAGAATTAATAAAATAGGGGACTTGGGGAGGACTGGAAATTTCAATTTCACATGAATCTTCTTTAATTGTTAAATTTGCAGTTATGTCTAAATCGCCTAACCCATGGCCTGCGTCTTCAAGAGTTGCTGTTCCTGTATATTCTCCATTTGGAATTTTTTTAATCAATGTTCGCATATGTTTATCCGCCATTGATAATAATTCATCAATACACAAATTTACCTTTTCAAGGCCATATTTATTAATGAGGTTAATAAGATTTTTTTCTCCTAACTGACAAGCACCAATTAATGCTTTAAAATCACCCTCTTGGTTCCTTCGAGCTCTCATGTTTGTTAAAATCATATTTAAAATGTCATCCCTTTGTTTGCCTTTTTCCCAGAGTTTTATTGGAGGTACACGAAGTCCTTCTGCAAAAATTTCGGTTGCTTCAGGATTGTAACTCGCAGGTACAGGCCCTCCGACATCTGTTAAATGACCTTTGCAAACAGTCCAAAACACATGCTTACCTTCAAAAAAAACGGGCTTATAAATACACATATCAAGTATATGACTGCCATTATAAGCAGGATCATTGTGCAAGATTAAATCCCCTTCATGAATTTCACCAGAAAAAAAATTGGCCACAGCTTTCATAGCAGGCATTAATGATCCAAGATGAATAGGAATGTCCTGACCTTGCAATATCATTTCTGGAGTGGCATTAAACAAAGAAGTTGAGTAATCTCTTGCCAGATTAAGAACACTTGATCTTGAAGTTTTTTCTAAAGATAAGGTCATTTCTCTTTGGGTGGTTTCCAAAATTCCTCGGACAACGGAAAGGGTAATAGGATCAACTTTCATCATAAAATATAATTAAAATTATTCTTTCTTTTTAATGTTTATTTACGTGCAGCCTTTTTTTGGAATTAAAGAATCCTTACATTCATCAGTTTTAGATTCTTTCTTTTCAGGTTTTTTTGGAATTTTAGATTCTTTCTTTTTTGGTTTTTTTGGAATTTTAGATTCTTTCTTTTTTGGTTTTTTTGGAATTTTAGATTCTTTCTTTTTTGGTTTTTTTGGAATTAATGAACCGCCTTCCTCTTCATCCTCAATTTCCTCAATGAAAATTTCTATTGGGGTATCAACCTCTTTACATTCTTTGGAATCACAAAAGTAAACTTCTCCAGTTTTTGTATTATAAATGTATGCACCACAGTTTGATGTCTTTTTTGTTGTACAAATTACACGCTCCATTAGAAACTCAGCATATAAACTTGAAGAAAATAATAAAACTAGAATTGTAACTGTTAATTTTTTTATCATGAAAGTTTCGGTTTAGGAGTTAAAGTCAAATCTGGTATTGTAGATTTCATAAAATCATTTTTCTGAAAATTTTCAAGCCATATAGAGAGGTTTTTGTTATTTTCCTGCCACTTATCTGTAAACCTAAACACTGTATATTCCAGGGCGCATGCTATTGCTATTTTGTCCATAGTAAAAATATTATCATTAAAATTTTTTAAATTATTTTCCAACCAATTTATTGATCTAAATGCTCTCGTTTCTAATTTATTTATAAAATTTAAACTTTTTTCCCCATCAGGTCTTGAAATTTCCATAAATCTTTCTAGGATTGATTCCATTAATCCATTTGCTACAGAAGTATAAGACATAATTTGCCAATATTTTTCTTTAGGAAATAAAGTATTTTTTTTTGTTATGGAGTCAAAATATAAACAAATATTATCGCTATCGATTATTG
>CAJWPX010000035.1 GCA_913045065.1 uncultured Fidelibacterota bacterium
ACCAATGAAATTATGAAAGAAATCATTGGTAGATCGTTAGGATTTTAATATGGAAAAAAAATTAGAAGGAAAGGTTGCATTAATCACAGGTTCAGGCCGTGGAATTGGTCGTGAACTTGCATTAATGTTAGCCAAAGATGGAGCGCATATTGTTGTCAATGATCTTGATGCAGATCCAGCAAATCAAACTGTAAAAGATATTACAGCAATGGGCAGTAAAGCAGTTGCATGCAATGGAAGCGTAACTGAAGATGAATTTCCTGAACGGTTTATTAATACAGCTTTAGATACTTTTGGCGGATTAGACATTATTGTTAATAATGCGGGATATACTTGGGATAATGTCATCCAAAAAATGGACGATAAACAGTGGCAAGCAATCCTTGATTGTCATATAACAGCACCATTTCGTATTCTTCGTGCAGCTCAACCTCATATTAAAAGACTATTCCTTGAAGACAAAGAAAAAGGAATCACTAATTATAGAAAAGTTGTCAATATTTCATCCACTTCAGGCATGAATGGTAATGCTGGGCAAATTAATTACTCTACTGCAAAGGCAGGCGTAGTAGGAATGGCAAAAACCATGGCGAAAGAATGGGGTCGTTATAACGTCAATGTCAATGCAGTAGGTTTTGGATTGATTAAAACACGATTAACCGATGCAGATGCTGAAAAAGAAGAGTCCACGATTGATATTGAAGGCAATAAAATTAAGGTAGGAGTCAATTCAGCAGTATTTCAATATGCAAAAACAATGATTCCACTTGGAAGACCAGGAACACCACAAGAAGCCGCAGGTGCTATTTATATGTTTTGTATTCCTGAATCTAACTATGTCACAGGACAAATTTTAATGTGTCATGGTGGTGGATTTGGCTTATAATTAATGAAATATTTCTCTCCTCTACTCCCATTTCTTCTAGTTTGGGGTTTATTATTATGTACAGAAAATCTCGCCTCAATTAGTCTGATCAATGGTCTATCACAACTGTTATTATTTTTACTGGTAGTTTGCTTACCAACATGGCGTACTGGACGTATGTCATATGTTGATATCGGTTGGCCATGGGGAGTAGCTCTTATTGGCATTATCACTTTATGTTATGCTGAAGGTCATAGTCTTCGCATTATGGCTATTAGCATCATTTATATCCTTATTGGTAGTCGTATGGGATTGGGTTCATTAAAAATGTGGAGCCTAGGAATGTTCAATAAAGAATTTCCTCGTTATGAATATCAAAAACGACGTTGGAAAAGAGCAGGAAAAAATAATACTGCTCTAGCAATGCAGATTGAAGCAATTTTACAAGGGTTAGCTAACGCTTCTTTCTTCGCAATGCCAGCTTTTATCATTGCAACTAATACAAGTAACCCTAAAGAATTGGGTTTACAAGTTGTAATACTTGAAATCATTGGAATTGCGATATGGTTCAGTGCTTTTATAATGGAATCAGTTGCAGATATGCAAAAACTGTCTTTTTTAAGAGAAATGAAAAGATTAGGACAGAAAAATCAAGTGTGTAATGTTGGATTGTGGAAATATAGTCGCCATCCAAATTATTTTGCTGAATGGATGGTCTGGAATGGAGTTATTATCGCATCTATCCCATCATGGATTATGTTATATGATAAAGAATCTCTAATTGTTTGGGTATTATTAGGCTTAGGATTACTATTTATGTCTAGATTGATGTACACTACATTAGTGTATCATACTGGTGCAGTGCCATCAGAGTATTATTCGGCACAGAAAAGACCTGATTATAAAACCTACCAGAAAACAACAAATATATTTTTCCCTGGGCCCAAGAAATCATAATTCCAAGTAGTATTGATAGTTTAATTAAGTAAATAATTGTAATTTGGACTATGAATTTAAATGTAAAAGCTGCCGCATTATCTTTCGGTGTTTTTTGGAGCGTAATGACAATGATTTTCGCTTGGTGTGGCCTCAATGAGATTGTTGCGTTTCTACAGCCATACTACCTAGGAATAGACACATCATTTGTTGGTGGTCTCATTGGAGGGTTCTGGGGTTTTATTGATGGAGCAATAGGTGGTTTCCTAGTTGCTTGGTTATATAATAAATTTAATAACGCTTAACTTATTTTATCATTTTAAAAACCAACTCCACCACTATAACACATCAAAAAATAATTCAATTGTTTCCAGTATGTTGTTAGATTACACACCTAATATTGGGGAAATAAAATTATGAAAAAAGTTTTAGTAACAGGTACAACAGGATTTATTGGACTTCATTGTGTTAATCAATTATTAAATAAAGGCTTTGCTGTCCATGGTACCTTAAGATCGTTTGATCGTAAAAATGAAGTTATGGATGCACTAGCTTTACAAAATACATCTACTGAAAATCTTTCTTTATTTGAAACTGATTTATTGGATGACAAAGGATGGGATGAGGCTATTGAGGGATGTGAATATGTTCTTCATGTTGCATCTCCGTTTGTTCTTAGTCAAGAATCTGAAGATTTCTTTATAAAACCAGCAGTAGAAGGGTCTTTAAGAGTATTAAGTTTTGCAAATAAACATCACATTAAAAAGGTGGTTTTAACTTCGTCTTTTGCTGCAATGGGAGATACTCTAGAAGAAAAAGATTCTTTCGATGAAACAGATTGGTCCGATCCAAATAAAAAAAATATTCGAGCCTATGGTAAAAGTAAAACTTTAGCTGAAAAAGCAGCTTGGGACTATGTGACATCTAATACACCCTCATTTTCTTTAACCGTAATCAACCCTGTTGCTGTTACTGGGCCATCACTATCCAAGGATATGGGTACCTCCAACTCTATTGTTAGACAGATGATTAATGGACAGATTCCAGCGACATCCAAAGTTCATTTTGGATATGTTGATGTAAGAGATGTTGCAACAGCACATATTACAGCAATGCTTAGCAATCAAACTGATGGAGAAAGAATTATTGTTTCTGAAAAAACACTATGGATGGATGAGGTTGCAACCATACTTAGAAATGCAGGATTTGATAAAACTCCAAGTAAGGTCATGCCAAAATGGGTTATGCAAATTATGTCTATCTTCAAAAAAGATTTAAAGTTTATTGTTCCACTAATTAATAAAAGAAGAGATATTACTAGCACAAAAGCTAAAGACCTTCTCAATTGGGAACCGATTAGTGCTGAACAATCAATTATTGATACTGCAAAGCAACTTCAAGATTATAATTTAGCGTAATAGACTATCGATTACACTTGGATCAGCTAAGGTAGAAATATCTCCTAAATCATCTGTTTCATTTTGAGCAATTTTCTTTAAAATTCTTCGCATAATTTTTCCAGATCGTGTTTTTGGTAGTCCATCACAAAATTGTATCACACTTGGTTTGGCATGAGGACCAATAATTTTTGTTACTGTAGCTAGAATATCTGTTTTAATATCATCAGATGGCTCAACGCCTGTCATTAAAGTAACAAAGGCATAGATCCCTTCTCCTTTAATGTCATGTGTATATCCAATAACAGCTGCTTCTGCTACTCCGCTTGCAGCACCAATGGCTCCTTCTACTTCTGCAGTACCAATACGATGCCCTGACACATTTAATACATCATCTACTCTTCCTGTAATCCAATAATATCCATCTTCATCAACAAACGCTCCATCGCCTGTAAAATAATTTCCAGGAGCTTGAGAAAAATAAGTATCTTTGAAACGTTGATGATCTCCATACACGGTTCGCATTTGACCGGGCCAAGATTGTGTCATCACTAAAAATCCAGTGGTATTGGGTTCGGTAATTTCATTTCCATTCTCATCTAGGATCGCAGGTTCGATTCCAGGCAATGACAATGTAGCTGAACCCGGTTTTGTTGGAACACACCCTGGGATTGGAGACATTAATACTCCACCTGTTTCTGTTTGCCACCACGTATCAACAATGGGGCATTTTTCTTTTCCTATGACTTGAAAATACCAATGCCATTCAGGTGATTTAATTGGCTCCCCCACTGTTCCTAAAACACGTAGGCTTGATAAATCATATTGATTTGGGAAATCATCCCCTTCTTTCATTAATGCGCGTAATGCGGTGGGAGCTGTATAAAAAATATTGACTTTATGTTGTTCTACAATTTGCCAAAAACGGCCGTTGTCAGGATAATTTGGAACCCCCTCAAAAATAACTTGGGTCACTCCATTGGAAAGAGGTCCATACACAATATAGGAATGTCCCGTAACCCAACCAATATCAGCAGTGCACCAATAGATATGATCTTTATGATGGTCAAACACCATCTCATGGGTATGAGAAGTATATACCATATATCCACCGGTAGTATGCAATACGCCTTTTGGCGTTCCAGTAGATCCAGAAGTATATAAAATAAATAAAGGATCTTCAGCATCCATTACTTCAGGTTCGCATATTGTATCACATCCTTCTATAAAGTCATGCCAATATATATCTCTTCCTTCTTGCATTGCTACATCATTTCCACATCGATCTACAACTACAATCTTTTCTAGCGAAGGACATTCATCTGCAATGTGATTTGCATTTTCTTTCATTGGAATATTTTGTTTTGTACCACGAACTCCATTATCCTGTGTAATCAATAGCTTACATTCTGAATCATTAATTCTATTTTTTAACGCATCGCTAGAAAATGCCCCAAATACAACAGAATGTACTGCTCCAATACGTGCACAGGCTAACATAGCAACAATAGCTTCTGGAATCATTTGCATATAAATACAGACACGATCTCCTTTTTTAATATTTGCTTTTTTTAATGCATTTGCAAATTGAGAAACATGTACTAATAACTCGTTATAAGTAACATTTTTACTGACATCAACATCATTCGACTGCCAAATCAACGCTGTCTTATCGCCTAACCCATTATTGACATGTCGATCAATACAATTGTAAGAAGCATTCAGTTTACCATTAGTAAACCATTCAATATGCGCGTTATGATAATCAGTTTTATTGACATCGGTCCATTTTTCAACCCAATCAATACGTTCAGCTACTTTATTCCAAAATGCAGAAGGGTCTTTGCGAGCAGAATCTTTGAGATCGAGATAATCTTCGAGGCTATTGATGCCAGTTGTGGATATAAATCCCCCAGGAACATTGTATTTTTTCACAATGTTAATTTAGTAAACCCTTATAGTATGTGGAAAAGAATTAGCAGTTATTTTTGCAATACCACCAACCCGCAACAGCTACTAATGCTATTGCCCACCACCATTGTTGTAAAAATTCCATATGGTTAGTTATTCTGACTCCACCACCATGCTATAACAGCTACTAGCAGTA
>CAJWPX010000036.1 GCA_913045065.1 uncultured Fidelibacterota bacterium
AATGGAACAATTATTGAATTACAATCAACAAAAACAGTAGATCTAAAAAATATTACTGCTTGGTATTCATCAGAATGGTTTTATTTAACTGTATACGATGCAAAAAGTGACAGTACAGAATTATTAAATACAGATTTTAGTAATCCAGTTAGAAAAATTGAAGTTGCAAATAGTGAAGAATCTACACAAATCGCCTTACAGTTTAATGAATCAATTGAATCGTTTGAGATTATGCCACCATTGAAGAAAGGAATTTCGCTTATTCTCCGTTTTCCACAAGAAGATATAAAAAATGACTTGGCCAACAAAAACGATTTGGAAGAATTTGCAGAGTTTAATGAACCTATCAAGAGCAGTAAAACTAAAGATATTCTAAGGAAGAAAGGTAATCCAGCAAATAAACTTATGCCTTTTGTAGGTATGATTGTTGTTATAAGTGATATTGCTAATCCAGGAGTTTTCCTTGTTGGAACATTAATCGGGTTATCAAGCTTATTCTTTTAATTAAAGACTAGAAAACTTTTCTGTATACTCGAGAATCTTATCTTTTATTCCTTCTTCAAATATAGAATGTCCAGCATCTGGAATGATATGTAGCTCTGATTCGGGCCATGCTTGATGCAACTCCCAGGCATTTTCAACTGGACAGATTACATCATATCGTCCATGAATAATTACTGCAGGAATATGTCTAATTTTATCCACATTCTCTATGAGATGATTGTCAGAATTAAACCATGCATTATTCATGAAATAATGGGATTCAATTCTAGCAAATGCTTCTGCAAATTTTTCATCGGAAAAATCACCAATAAAATCTTTATCTTGGATAAGTCTTACCGTACTACCTTCCCATGTGCTCCATGCTTTGGCAGCCTCAATCTTTTTTGATGAATCTTTTCCAATTAGAAGATTATAATAGGCCTCAAGTAGATTATCTCTCTTTTCAATTGGAATAGGTGCTATAAAAGATTGCCAGTCGTCTGGAAAAATTTTACTAGCTCCTTCTTGGTAAAACCAATGAATCTCCTTTTTTCTTACCAAGAAAATTCCTCTTAAAATTAATGCTTTACATGAATCTGGATAAGTTTGACTATATGCTAATGATAATGTGCTTCCCCAGCTACCACCATAAACTACCCAACGATCAATGGAGAGATGTTTACGGATTTTTTCAATATCATCTACTAAGTCCCACGTAGTATTCTCTTTTAATTCTGCAAAAGGAGTACTTTTTCCGCATCCACGTTGATCAAACATAATAATGCGCCATTTATCCGGATTAAAATATCTTCTATATTTTGGATCTACGCCTCCTCCTGGTCCTCCATGTAGAAAAATGACGGGTTTTCCGTTTTTATTGCCAGATTCTTCTATATATATAGTATGTAAATCAGAAACTGGTAAATAAAAGGTATTGAAGGGTTCAATATTAGGAAATAATTCCATAGCAAAATTTAGTAATTTATCCTAATATAATGTTCGTAAAAACATTGTAGTGGTAAATATGAATATTGGAGTACTAAAAGAAACAAAAACTCTTGAAAAAAGAGTGGCTATCATTCCTTCTACAGTTAAGGATTTGACAAAAAAAGGTTATACATTTTGTGTAGAAAAAGATGCTGGAAATCTTTCACATTATTCAAATCAATCATTTATCGATGCTGGCGCTAAACTGGTAGAAAAAAATGATGTATTTAATTGTGATATAGTTATAAAAGTTAATACCCCAACTGAAGATGAAATTCGTTCATTAAATTCAAATTCTTTGTTGATTTCATTATTTCAAACAATTAAAGATATTGATTTAGTCAAAACACTAAAAGAAAAACAAGTTTCTGCTTTTTCATTGAATTTACTTCCAAGAACTACCTTAGCTCAAAAAATGGATGTTTTAAGTTCTCAAGCTAGTATTGCTGGTTATAAAGCGGTATTGATTGGAGCAAACCATATTGGAAAATATATGCCTTTATTGATGACACCTGCTGGAACAATTTCTCCAGCAAGAACATTGATAATTGGAGCCGGAGTTGCCGGATTACAAGCAATTGCAACTTCAAAAAGACTTGGATCAAAAGTAGAGGCATTTGACGTAAGACCAGAAGTAAAAGAACAGGTAGAAAGCTTGGGAGCAAAATTTGTAGAAGTAGAAAATGATGGTGGAGATGGAGTAGGTTCAGGTGGATATGCTAAAGAAACAAGCGAAGAGTATAAAAAACGTCAACAAGAAGTAATGAAAGAAAGAATTGCCAAATCTGACTTAGTTATTACAACAGCATTGGTTCCAAATAGACCTGCACCAACGCTAATTCCTACCAGCATGGTTGATTTAATGCAACCAGGATCGGTTATTATGGATTTAGCTGCTGAAAATGGAGGAAATTGTGAATTAACAACAACAGATGAAGTTGTTCATCACAACGGTATACTAATTGATGGAAATAGTAACTTTCCAAGCACTATGGCAACACATGCTAGCCAACTTTTCTCAAAAAATATTCAAGCTATTATTGAACATTGCCATACTGAAAATGGGTTTGAGCTTAATAAAGAAGATGAAATCATTGATGGAATGCTTTTTATCGAAAAAGGTGAAGTCAGACATGAACCAACCAAAGAGGCACTATAATGTTAGATCCAGGAACAATTAATTTATTAACAATTTTTATATTAGCAATCTTTGTGGGTAATGAAGTGATTTCAAAAGTTCCACCAACTCTTCATACCCCTTTAATGTCTGGTTCTAATGCTATTTCAGGAATTGCGGTCGTCGGAGCAATACTTGCAATACAGACAGAAGGAACATTAGGCACTTATCTTGGCTTAGCCGCATTAATTTTTGCAACTATTAATGTTGTAGGTGGATTTTTAGTAACTGATAGAATGTTAAGGATGTTTAAGAAAAAATGAATTTATTTTATCTCATAGCAGCAGTATGTTTTATTGTTGGGCTTAAACGTCTATCTCATCCAAAAACAGCACGCAGTGGAAATTTTATCGCAGCTATTGGAATGTTGGTAGCAATTGCAGCAACACTATTCTCTTCAGGAAAACTAGACTTAGAATTAATCGCTATAGGGTTTATCATTGGTGGTAGTATTGGTGCATTATTTGCTACACGAATCCAAATGACAGAAATGCCACAAATGGTAGCTATTTTTAATGGATTTGGTGGTGGCGCATCAGCATTGGTTGCATCTTCAACATTTCTTACTTCACCTGAAAGTAAGTTTTTGATTGTATGTATTAGTGTATTAATTGGGACTTTAACATTTTCTGGAAGTTTTATTGCATTTGGTAAACTACAAGGTTTTATATCAGGAAAACCAATTGTCTTCAAAGGACAACAATTTCTTAATGCCTTAGCTTTCAGTGCAATTATCATCCTATTATCTATTAATAATCTAGGAATTCTTGATAGCCAATCAATATTCTATGCTGTACTAGCATTGTCTTTCCTATTAGGTATTGGTTTAGTTGTTCCAATTGGTGGCGCAGACATGCCTGTTGTTATCTCGTTACTGAATTCATATTCGGGTATAGCAGCAACTGCAACAGGATTTTTAATTGGGAATAACGGGTTAATTATTAGTGGATCTTTAGTGGGTGCTTCAGGACTGATTTTAACCAATATTATGTGTAAAGGCATGAATCGTTCTTTAGCAAATGTTATTTTTGGGGCGGTCGGACTAGAAGTAGCAAGTGGTGATGGTAGCCAAAAGGAAATGAATATTAAAAGTTATTCTACTACTGAAGCAGCAATGATTCTTGATTCCGCTGAAAAAATTATTATTGTTCCAGGTTATGGACTTGCGGTTGCAAAAGCACAACATGTTGCAAGAGAAGTTGCTGATACTTTAAAAGCACAAGGCAAAAAAGTTCTGTATGGAATTCATCCAGTGGCTGGAAGAATGCCAGGCCATATGAATGTACTATTAGCTGAAGCCGATGTTTCTTATGATTTATTAAAAGATTTAGATGAAATCAACCCAGAATTTGAGGATTGTGATGTTGCCTTAATTCTTGGTGCAAATGATGTAGTTAATCCAGCAGCAAGGCACGATCAATCTAGCCCTATTTATGGAATGCCTATCCTTAATGTCGATAAATCTCGTACGGTAATTATCAATAAAAGAAGTATGAATCCTGGATTTGCTGGCATACAAAATGAATTATTCGGATATGATAATTCTATCATGGTCTTTGGTGATGCTAAAGATATGCTCAATGACCTTCTAAAAGAAATCAAAGAATTATAAAGAGAAAATAAATAATGGAATATAAGAATACACAATTACTTTTAAACAAAAGACCAAAAGGAATGCCAGAAGATGATTGTTGGAAGCTCAATAATGAAGTAATAACATCTTTAGAAGATAATGAAATTCTTATTGAAGTTAAGTACTTATCAATTGATCCATATATGAGAGGTCGAATGAATGATGGAGCTTCATACGCCGAACCAGCTAAAATTGGAGAACCGATGACAGGTGAAACTGTTGGTGTTGTCGTTGAAACTAATTCTAGCTTATATGCGATTGGTGATAAAGTATGTGCTCATAAAGGTTGGCAAACATATGTAAAAACAAAAGATACTTATCCTGCTTTATTTAAAGTGCCTGAATCTAATATACCATTATCTACTTATTTAGGAACAGTAGGAATGCCTGGAAGGACTGCTTACTTTGGTCTAAATAGAGTTGGAAAACCTAAGTCTGGAGAAACTTTAGTTGTTTCAGCTGCATCAGGAGCCGTAGGAACTGTTGTTGGGCAACTTGCCAAATCTTATGGATGTCATGTAGTTGGCATAGCTGGTGGTCCAGAGAAATGTTCTTATGTAAAAGATATTCTGAAATTTGATGAATGTGTTGATTATAAGGCAGGCAATTTAGAAGAAGATCTTAAAAATGCTTGTGAAAAAGGCATAGACATTTATTTTGAAAATGTTGGTGGAGCGGTAACTAGAGCAGTTGCCCCTCTTCTAAATGAGGGAGCAAGGGTTCCAATTTGTGGGTTTATATCTCAATATAATGCCGAAGATATGTCTAAAACGGAAACACCGTTTCATGTTTTAGGTGCGCTTGATCCGAAACCTGAACACAGATTCTTTGTCGTGACTGAATGGTTCGATGAATGGGAAAAAGCAACCAATGAAATATCTAAATTGATTTTAGAAGAAAAATTATTTTATAAAGAAACTATTACAAAAGGTTTTGAAAATGCTCCTCAGGCTTTAAGAGATGTTTTAACAGGTAAAAATTTTGGAAA
>CAJWPX010000037.1 GCA_913045065.1 uncultured Fidelibacterota bacterium
GTGATTCTTCCATTTTCTTTAAATTTCTTTGCATCAATGGTAACTGAAAGTATTCAGAATAATTTCTCTATCAATTACTATTTCAGTTTTGTTTTAGCATTAATTATTGGTTCAGGTGTAATCTTTGAATTGCCAGTTGCTTCATTCCTCTTTTCATCTATTGGTATTGTCACTCCTGATTTTTTAAGAAAATATAGAAGAGAAGCAATTATGATTACTGTTATATTGTCGGCTATTATTACTCCTCCAGATCCTATAAGTCTAATAATTATGTCTATTCCAATGGTTATTTTATATGAGATTAGTATTTTCATTTCCTGGTTTGCGAACAGGTTATTTAATCAAGAAGAGTAATGAAGAAAATTCTTATTATCAGAATGAGTTCAATTGGGGATATTGTTTTATCAACGTCATTTATTGAATCAGTAAAGAATAAATTTCCTAATTCACAAATTGATTTTCTTATCAAGGAAGAATTTTCTGATATTGTTCATCATCATCCTTTAATTGATAATATTATTACTTATAATAAGCAGTCTGGGATCAATGGCCTCATTTCTGTTGGAAAAGCACTAAAACACAAGAATTATGATGCTGTATATGACATACACAACGTCTTTAGAACAAAACTTTTATCATTTTTTTTTAAAGTTTCTTCTTTTAAACAGATTAGAAAACCACGTTTAAAAAGATGGTTATTGTTCTATACATATCAAAATTTTTTCAAAAAAGATTTTTCACACATTAAAATGTACCATTCTTTGCTAGATATGACTGAAAATCTGCCAAAAACTAAATTAAGTGTCTCTAATAGTGAAATAGAAGAGACAAAACAATATTTATCCAGCAACGGTGTTAATGAGAAATTTATTACAATTGTTCCTGGTGCCGCGTGGAAACAAAAACAATGGTCTGTTGAAAATTATAATAATTTAATTGATAGAATTCTAAATACGTTTTCATTTAAGATTATTATTCTTGGATCCAAGAAAGATATCATTTGTGATCAACTTTCAACACATGATAGAATTATTAATCTTAAAGGTGAAACAACATTAAGAATGGCAATGTCAATTCTCAAGCTATCCAATCATACCATAGGCAGCGATACAGGCTTATTGCATATTTCTGAAGCACTTGACACTCCTGTTACAATGATTTTGGGACCTACATCAAAGGAAACTGGCGCAAATGTTGTTTTGAATAATTCTAGAATTGTAGAAAACGATAGTTTGTGGTGTAAACCATGTTCTCAGAATGGTAGTAGAAAGTGTTATAGAAGAGAACAATATTGTTTGTCAACAATTGATAGCAATATCGTCTTTAATAGCTTAAATCAGGTTGTAAAGTCATGAGATTGTTTTGGTTTATATTATATAGTTTAATTCTTTATCCCTTATTCTTTATTTTGATTATTCTATTAATTCCATTTAATAGGAAGATTAGAGATGGTTTTATCGGTAGATTGAAAACTAGAAAAAAATTAGCTGATTTTAAAAATAACACTTCTTTCTCAGAAATTTATTGGTTTCATGTCTCATCTCATGGAGAATTCCAGCAAATCCAATCTATAATTGAAGAAATAAAAAGAGATAAAAACAGAGGGGTTATTGTATCTTTCTTTTCTCCGTCTGGATTTAATAATGTCCATAATGAAAATATTGATTGCAAGATTTATCTGCCGTTCGATGATTTGTTATCTGTTTATAGGTCTTTAAAGATTGTTCAACCTTCAAAGTTGATTTTTGCATCTTATGATGTTTGGCCGAATATTGTTTTTATATGTCAATTATTAAATATCAAAACTATGCTAATATCGCTAAGAATTCATTCTAATAGCTTTAAACTTTCTCTTATGGGAAGAAGTTTATATAAATCTACATATCAATCAATTAATCAGATTTTTACTGTTTCTACAAAGGATTTAAGTAATCTTAGAAAAATTATTAATGATAAAAAATTTGTGGCTATGGGAAATCCTCGTTTTGATGTAGCTAATAATAAGTCACAAGGTGTTGATATAAAGCTTTCTTATGATGAGAGAATCCAAAAAAAACTATTTTTATTTGCAAGTTTATGGCCAGAAGACCATTCAATTTTGTTTCCAAAAATATTTGATTTATTAAAAGATGATGAATCCTCAAAAATTGTTCTTGTTCCACATGAATTATCAGATAGTATAACTAATTATTATGTAGATCAGATAGAGAAAAATAATTTATCCTATAAGATTATTGATGCATATATGGATCTGAGGAATATTGAACAGAATATTATTATTGTCAATACAGTTGGGATTCTATATAAATTATATTGGCAAGCATATATTGCTTATGTTGGTGGAGGGTTTTCAAAGAATGGAATTCATAATATTATGGAACCAGCGGTTGCTGGTAATCCTGTTATTTTTGGTCCCAATCATTCGAATTCAAATTTCTTAGAGGCAAGACAGCTATTAAATAAATCAGCCGCCTTTGAAGTAAGTTCATCTGAAGAATTAATGCATAGATTTAATAGACTATTAGACAGAAATTTTTATTTGTCTGCAAGCGATGCATCAAAGAGCGTTATTGATAATAATCTTGGATCAACTAAAAAATTAATATCAAAGATACTAGATGAGTAAACTTTTTAAATCTAGTGATATTTTTCTTATTCCTAATTTAATTACTATTCTTAGGCTTGTCCTACTTGCTCCATTGATTGTGTCCTATTATTTTGATTGTATGCCATATTTTTATGTACTATTAGGAGTTGTTATTCTAACAGATTTTCTAGATGGTTTTTTAGCAAGACGTCTCAATCAAATTTCTGATTTAGGAAAACTTCTTGATCCTATAGCTGATGGATTAGCCCTATTTGCGTTTTCGGTTATATTATATATTAAATATCCAGATTCTATACCTCTTTGGTTTTGTGTCTTTTATTTTTGTAGACAACTTCTACTTCTTATCCTATCTATGGTTTTCCTTCCAAGAGCCGATTCAGTATATGGATCCAATATAGTTGGAAAATGGGGTGTTGTATTTCTTACTCTTGGGCTTGGAATATATGCAATAAATATCCAATCTTTATTCAGTTTAGTTCCATTCTTGATTTATATTGCTACGGCTCTTTTATTTCTCAGTTTATTGGATTATTTGCGTGTTTTCTATATTTTAAGCACCAAAAAATAAAACTTATTGTCATACTTTATGAATTGTTTTTTTTGTTAATAAAACTTAAATTAAAGGGACAATATGGCAGACTTTAAGCTAATCTCTGATTTTGAACCTTCTGGCGATCAACCTAAGGCAATAAATGAGCTTATAAACGGTTTAAATACTGATACAAAACATCAAACTCTATTAGGTGTTACTGGATCTGGAAAAACCTATACTATTGCAAAGGTTATTGAAGAAATCCAAAGACCAACATTGGTTATATCTCATAACAAAACATTGGCAGCCCAACTTTATGGAGAATTCAAAAGTTTATTTCCTAATAACGCAGTAGAATATTTTATAAGCTATTATGACTATTATCAGCCAGAATCATATATGCCCATTACAGATACATTTATTGAAAAAGATTTTTCAATGGATGAAGAAATTGATAGGTTAAGACTTAAAACCACAAGTTCTTTAATACAAAGGAATGACGTAATCGTAGTCAGCTCAGTGTCTTGCATATATGGATTAGGTTCTCCTGAAGAGTACAAAAATCAGGTTATTCATCTTAAAAAAGGTGATAATATTAATCGTAGAAAATTAGCCGGATCTTTGGTTGATATTTATTATCAAAGAAATAATCAGGTTCTTGAAAGATGCAATTTTAGAATTATAGGAGATATTTTTGAGATATTTCCAGCTTATGAAGAGAATGCAATTAGGGTTGATATTTTCAATGATAAATTAGAATCAATTGTTACCTTTAATTCATTAACTGGAGAAGAATATGAGGAGATTGAAGAGATCTTTCTTTATCCAGCAAGACATTTTGTACACGATAAAGAAAAGAATAAAAAGGTAATTAAGGAAATAAAAAAAGACTTAAAAGATAGGCTAGATGACTTTAATAAGAATGAGAAACTACTTGAGGCACAACGATTGAGCCAAAGGACCAATTTTGATATCGAGATGATTGATGAGATAGGATATTGTTCAGGTATTGAAAATTATTCAAGATATTTTGATGGAAGAAAACCAGGTGAAAGACCATGGACTTTAATAGATTTCTTTCCTAAAGATTTTATCACCATTATTGATGAATCTCATGTTACTTTTCCTCAGATAAAAGGAATGCATAATGGAGATAGAAAGAGAAAAGAAAATCTTATTGAACATGGTTTTAGGCTTCCTGCTGCTTATGATAATAGGCCTCTCACAATCGATGAATTTGAATCAATTCAGAATCAAATGATTTATGTTTCTGCTACACCAGCTGAGAAAGAGTTGAATCTGTCTTCAGGAGTAGTAACAGAACTTATCAATAGACCAACTGGACTATTAGATCCAATGGTTAGTATAAGGCCATCATCAGGACAGATTGATCACTTGATTAATGAAATCAAAAAACGTGCCATTAAGAAAGAAAGATGTTTAGTAACGACCCTAACAAAAAAAATGGCTGAAGATTTATCAGAATACCTTAGCACAATGAATATCCGAGTAAGATACCTTCATTCTGAAATCAGAACAATTGAAAGAGTCAAGATCTTAAGAGATTTACGATTGGGAGATTTTGATGTTCTAGTTGGGATTAACTTATTAAGAGAAGGACTGGATCTTCCAGAGGTTTCATTGGTTGCAATTCTCGATGCTGATAAAGGGGGATTTTTAAGGTCAAAAAGTTCTTTAGTACAGACTGCTGGTAGAGCGTCTAGAAATATAAGAGGTAAAGTTATATTATACGCTAATCAAAAAACTGATTCTATGCAGTATTTGGTTGATGAAACTAGTCGTAGAAGGGATATACAAGAACATTTTAATAAGGAGAATAATATTACCCCTAAATCAATTAAGAAATCAACAGATGAGATATTAGGAGCAACTAAGGTTGCAGAAGCATTTAAAGAAAATGAAATTCAAATCAAACATGATATCAAAACTGATAGATTTCTAAAAGAAGATAAAAAAATTGCTGTTGAGATGATTCGACAGGAAATGTTAGAAGCCGCTGAGAATTTGGAGTTTGAAAAAGCAGCAAGCTTAAGAGATGAAATTGTAAATCT
>CAJWPX010000038.1 GCA_913045065.1 uncultured Fidelibacterota bacterium
AATCATTTATCTTTTTTGATTTTACTTTAAGATTCATTTATTGCTTTAATCTGTAAGTACAGCCTTCAATAGCTTTCATAAATGAATGTAATTGTTTATTAGTACAGATTAAGTCTTCTAACGGCTCATAAGAATCAGAAGGATATGACTCTTGATCATAATCTCTTAAAAAATTAGATTCAAATTTAATAATCATATCTTGAAGAACTTGTTTGTGTAAATTTTTACTTCTTAAGAAATTTAGTTGAAGGTTGATCTTTCCATGTGATGATAATCTAAACAATGGTAGCAATCCATAATCAGAATTACATCGATATGTCATTGTCCCAAAATCTTCTCCTGTACCCCATGACAGTTCATCTGATGTTTTTTCCGAAAAATCAATCAATTCTAAACATATCATGGCTACATCATTCTCACATGTTTCATTTATATGATTAACAAACATTTTTTTGGACCACTTTACCATATTTTTTTATCCTCTAGTGATTAGATTTTGGTGCAGAATTTACAAAAAACAGGATTCTTTTGAAAAAGAAATCTTAATTAAAAATCTAGTTTCTGAGGGGTTTACCAGTTTTTAAAAAGTGATTAATACGTTCTTGAGTTTTAGTTTCACCAGCTAAAGACATAAAAGCTTCTCTTTCAATATCTAATATATACTGTTCATCAACCTTGGACATAATACCACCTTTCTTACCACCGCTGATGATATTAGCAGTCTTTAAAGCAATGAATTCATCATGTTCAGATATTTTACCTTGTGCTCTCATCATTTTAGTATTTACTTGGACCATTGTTCTAAGAGGCATTCCAGGCATCGTTAGATCATCTCTATATTTTGGAGGCTTATAACCATTATCACTCATTTCAAGAACTTTTTGCTTTCCAATTGCTAATAAGTGATCAGAATTCATTGATATGGTATCACTTTTTCTAAGAAAGCCTTTCTTTACTGCATCAGTCGCACTTCGAGATACACTTAACGGATTAATTACTTCAACAGCTTTTCTAGCAATAAGCATATTAACATTTTTAGCATCATTATTTTCAAGCAAATTAAGAATTATTCTTAAATGGCCGCCTGCACCAGGTACAAGTCCTACACCTGCTTCAACTAAACCAGCATAAAGCTCTCCGGATGCAACTGAATGATTGGAACAAGCATAAAACTCTAAACCGCCACCCAATGCGAAATTAAATGGACAAGCAACTACTGGATGCTTTGAATGTCTAACTCTTTGAGTTAAATCTTGCATTTGTTTAGTACCAACCTCCATTAAATGTAGATTATCTGTATCTATAGCTATCTTAAAATCATTAACATTTGCTCCTGCAGACCAATTCTCTCCTTGGTGACCAACAACAAGGCCTTTATATTTTCCAGTGTCAAGTAAATCCATAGCATGAGACATAATTTCAACCATTGATCGATCAATAGGATTCATTTGTGGAACAAAAATAGAATGAAATTCTACATTTAATACACCATCTCCAATATCATGAATACTGGCGCTCCAGTCTCTTTTCAAAGTATGCTTAGAATTCTTATATAAATTGAGATTTAATGTCTTTTTATTTGGTTTATATTCCAATGCTTTCTTTTTTAGTGGACACCAATAAGTCATTTTTCCATTTTTAGTTTCATAAAATGATTTTCTTCCTGAAGCAAGCATTTCTTCAACCCAAGTAGGGACTTTTCTATTTTCCGCTTTCATTTTTTCAACAGATCTTTCAACACCAATAGCGTCCCAAGATTCAAATATTCCTATTTGTCTTGTAAAACCCCATTTCATAGTATTATCAATCTCAATAATACTATCAGCAATTTCTGGAATCATTTCTGCAGTATAGGTTAACATTGGAGCATTACATTCCCACAAAAATTTTGCTCCTTTATCATCTAAGAATGTTATTGCTTCTAACCTTTTCTTCAGATTTTTAATACCTTTTCCTACTCTAATTGTATCAAATCTACTCTTTTTAGTAGGCGTATATTCCATAGTATCAAAATCTAATGAAAGAATCTGTTTTCCTTCTTTTTTATACCATCCTGAACCCGTTTTTTGACCTAATCTTCCATCTTCAACAAGCTTTACTAAAAGTTCATGTGCTTTAAATTTTTGTCTTTCTTCTTCACTTTCTGTTGTCACTCTTTCATACATATTATTGGATACATTAAGCGCCGTATCTAAACCAACAATATCTTGAGTTCTAAAATATGCGCTTTTTGCATTGCCAACCAAAGTTCCACTAAGCGCATCTACATCTTCAACTGATAATCCCATTTCTAATGCTTTCTCCAGAACAAGTCTACCCCCTGCATTAATAAGTCTATTTCCGATAAATCCTGGAGTATCTTTCGCATGAACAATGCCTTTACCTAAAATAGTCTCTCCAAAATTAGCCACCGTATCATAAACATCATCAGATGTCTTTTTTCCTTTAACCAATTCCAATAGTTTTAAATATCTAGGAGGATTGAAAAAATGAGTAATAAGAAATCTCTTTTGAATATCATCAGGAAGGACTTCAACAAGATTTGATAGAGGAATGCCTGATGTATTTGATGTTAGGATTGCATCTTTTTTTAGATGAGGTAATAATTTTTTATAAACATCATGTTTAATCTCAATCTTCTCTGCAACTGCTTCAATAATCAAATCACATTCATTTAATTTTTCTAAATCATTATCGTAAGTACACGGAGAAATAAGAGAAGTATTCTTTTTATCAAACAGTGGTGCTGGCTTAAGACTTTTTAATCCATCAACACCTTTCCTTGCTAATTCATCATTAATATCAAACAACAAAGATGGAATTCCTGCATTTGATAGGTGACCAGCAATTTGTGCACCCATAACTCCAGCGCCCAATACAGCGCATTTTTTAATTTCAATAGACATGTAGTTAACCCCTTTTAATAATTGTAGTAATCCCTTGACCAGTACCTACGCACATTGTTGCAAGACCCATAGATCTATCTTGTTGTTCCATTACATTAAGTAACGTAGTAATAATTCTAGTACCGGAAATTCCAAGCGGATGACCTAAAGCGACCGCTCCTCCATTTAGATTTACTTTATTTATATCCCAATCTGCTTTTTTTATACAATACAGAGATTGAGCAGCAAAAGCTTCATTAATTTCCATTGTATCAATATCATCCATAGTTAAGCCAGTATTTTTTAAAGCTTTAGCTGTAGCTGGTATTGGACCTGATCCAAACATTCTCCAGTTAACTCCTGCAACCGCTCTACCTTCAATAGAAGCTCTAATTTTTAATCCATTATTCTTTGCATATTCTTCACTCGTTAGAAGCATCGCAGATGCACCAATTGAAAATGGACTACTTGTAGCGGCTGTAACAGTACCATCTTCCCTGAATGCTGGTCGTAAAGATTTAATTTTCTCAACATCAGGAGTTTTTGGTCCAGTATCTTTTTCAAACTTTGAACCATCTTCTAAGTCAATTGGAATAATTTCATTATCAAATTTGCCAGCTTCCCGAGCAGCCAATGCTTTTTCATGCGAATTGATAGCAAATTCTTCTTGTTCTTCTCTAGAAATACTTAACTCACTAGCAAGTAATTCAGCGCCTTCTCCCATTGATATATAATAATCATCTTCAGCAAGTTTGACATTAAAATCAGGAGCAAAACCACCTTGAGGAATTGTAAACATATCTTCAACACCACCAGCAATACCCACTTGAATATCACCAGCTTCGATAGCGCTACTTATCAGATGCAATGAAGTCATTGCTGAACCACAATATCTGTTAATAACATTTGCAGCGGCAGTATCTGGGATACCAGCTAAAACCGAAGCACCCCTAGCAACCAACATACCAGTAGGCCCTTCAGGAAAAGCGCATCCCAATGATACATCTTCAATAGCATTAACATCTAAATTTTCATTACGATTTAACAATCCTTTAATAACCTGAGCAGCAATCTCATCAGGTCTAGTACCAATTAATGCACTTCCCTTGGTCCCTATAGGTGATCTAACACCATCAACAATAACAGCTTTATTCATTTTCTAAACTCCTTTTTAAAAATTTTTAATCGGATAACCGCCTACTTCTACAGTTTTTTCTCCAATAATTTTCTTCATTTTAATAGTATCGGTATTCATGGTTAATCTTTTACCTAATTTATCAAGTTTATCTTGAATGTCTTTTGGAATATTGCTATCAAAAATACTATTAAATATTTTTTGAGCATATCCCACAACTTTCATACCGTTTTCAGCAACATATGCTTGTACACAAAGACCGGGTAATTCATCAACTTTATAGCTATTTTGAAGTACCCTACTTAATGTACTATCCGCTACATAAGAAAATATTAAAATATCGGCAAGTTTTTCCATTAAGACTTGTTCAATACCGATATCCTGACCATATTTGCTAAGAGCCTCATTTAGTGCCAATGCGTAAATAGCTTTTGATGCTTCAATACACTCTACTTCTGCTTTATAATCTCCAACATACCCACTATCAGCATCATTGGAACAATAATCATTTACATGGGAAAGATATTCTCTAAAACCTAGTTCTCCAGTAAGAGTTTTTGTAATTATATCTCTGCCACAAAGCATTCTATTAATTTCGTTTGTTCCTTCCCAAATGCGATTAATACGTTCATCACGATATGCACGTGCCATAGGATATTCTTCGATGAAACCGTATCCACCAAAAATCTGTAAGCAATGATCGACAATCTCTCTACTTCCCTCACTACCATATATTTTGACAATAGAATTTTCAGCAATAAATCTCTCAGTGGTATCCCCCTGTTTAGCATAATATTCAGGATCATTTTCATCTAACTCACTAATTGCATCCTCTTGTTGTCCAATAGTATTATAACACATACTATCCAAGGTATATACTCTTACTACGCAATCACCAAGTTTTTCTTTTATAGAACCAAAATTTGCAATACTCTGACCAAAAGCTTTTCGTTCTTTAGCATATTTTGCTGCTTCTTGGATTCCAAGCATTTGACCACCAATAGCAGATGCTCCGAGTTTAAATCTTCCAATATTTAATCCACAAAATGCTGGACCTGCGCCTTCACCAACATCACCAAGTAGATTTTCAACGGGAACTTTACAATCTTTGAAATACAATGGTACTGTAGAAGATCCATGCATCCCCATTTTCTTTTCTTC
>CAJWPX010000039.1 GCA_913045065.1 uncultured Fidelibacterota bacterium
CAGACTTGCAAGGACCAAAATTGCGTATTGGTATTTTTAAAGATGACAAGATCCAGCTTAAAAAAGGACAGGACTTTACTCTCGACTTAATTACAACGCCCGGAGATCAAACTAGGGTTAATTTTCCTCATCCAGATATTTATGACATATTAACACCAAACACCGAAATATTAGTAAATGATGGAAGAGTAAAATTACAAGTTATAGAACAATCTAAAGATGAACTTAAGACTGAGGTTTTAAATGATGGTGTGATATCCAACAATAAAGGTATCAACATACCTGATATAATACTGCCTATATCTTCATTAACCACTAAAGATAAAAGTGATTTGAACAAAGCAATAGAGATGGGAGTGGACTGGGTTGCTCTATCATTTGTTCAAACGTCCAAAGATATTGCAGAACTCAGAAAAATTGTAAGTAACAATGTATCTGTAATGGCAAAAATTGAAAAACCGTCAGCAGTTAAAAATATTGATGACATCCTTGATGCTTCAGATGGAGTTATGATTGCACGAGGAGATCTAGGTGTTGAATTGCCTACAGAAAAAGTCCCCGTGATTCAAAAGAATATTATTAATCGATGCCGTGATTTTGGCAAACCAGTTGTAGTAGCTACTCAAATGTTAGAAAGTATGATTGATCACTATACTCCAACGAGAGCTGAAGCTTCTGATGTCGCCAACGCAATATACGATGGAGCTGATGCGGTAATGCTTTCCGGTGAGTCTGCAATTGGTCAATATCCAATTGAGTCAGTTATAACTATGAATAAAATTATTGAAAGTGTTGAAAAGGACAAAAACAATTTTGATTTAGAAATTCATGAAGAAAAAATTCGACAAAAAACCATCAGTACGACTGATGCTATAACAAGTGCTGCCTATACTATTGCACGAAATGCTGAAGCTAAAGCAGTCGTAACTTTTTCTGTCAGTGGAAACACAGCATTGCGCATGGCAAAAGAAAGAGCTCCCGTTCTGGGCATAGGACTGTCCCCCAATATAAAGACGGCTAGAAAATTACAACTTGTTTGGGGTGTTCATTCTTGTCATACAAAAGATGCTCAAAATACGACAGAAATGGTTCAAATAGCCTGTTCAGTTATTAAAGAAAAAAAACTTGGATTGCCCGGGGATACCGTTGTAATCACTGCGGGAGTGCCTTTTGGAAATGCAGGATCAACAAATTTACTTAGAATAGCAAAAATTATTGACGATAAGGATCTTACTTGAGATTATTGCAAGCTCTTTCAATACGATTGCAGGCATCTGCTAAAGTTTTTTCATCCGTAGCATAGGAAAGCCGGAAATACGGTGACAATCCAAATGCCTCCCCATGCACACCTGCTATACCTTCACTTTCCAACAAAAAGTTCATAAAATCTTCATCAGTATTTATAGTATTGCCAGCAGATGTTTTTTTACCAATAATCCCTTCACAACTAGGATATACATAAAATGCCCCTGGGGGAATTGAACAATTTATACCATCAATTTGATTTAAATTTTCAACGACCATATCTCGTCTTTTTTTAAATTGAATATTATGTAGATCAATGAATTCTTGGTCCCCTGATAATGCCTCAACCGAAGCTGCCATTGAAATAGAAGACGTTGATGTGGTGCTTTGTGACTGTATTTTATTCATGCCGGCAATAATTTCCCTTGGTCCTCCACAATAACCAAGTCGCCAACCTGTCATGCAGTAAGCTTTTGAAACACCATTAAGTGTTAAAGTTCTCTCTTTCATTTTAGGCTCAACTGATGCGATGGTAGAAAATACACCATCATCATAAATAATTTTCTCATATATATCGTCCGTTAAAACTAGCACGTTGGGATATTTCAACAATACTTCACTTAATGCCTTCAATTCATTGAATGAATAAACTGCTCCAGTCGGGTTGCTTGGACTGTTAAGCATGAGCCACTTAGTTTTATTAGTTATATTGTTTTCAAGTTGTTCTGGAGTTATTTTAAAATCCTGTAACGCATCACATTTAACAATTATGGGCTTTCCTTCCGCAAGCATAACAATGTCTGGATAACTGACCCAAAAAGGAGCAGGAATTATAACTTCATCACCAGGGTTTAACGTTGCCATCATTGCATTATAAATTATATGCTTACCTCCTACCCCAACCATGATTTCATCCAAATTATAGGATAAATTATTATCGCGTTTAAATTTCTCAACGATTGCCTGCTGTAAGGCTGGCGTCCCCTTCCCAGGCACATAACGAGTTTGTCCTTCATTCATAGCCTTAATTGCTGCCTGACAAATATTTTGAGGAGTGTCAAAATCTGGCTCACCAGCGGCTAAAACTAATACATCCCGACCTTCAGCACGCAGAGCATTGGCTTTAACGTTTATTGAAACCGTCAAGGATGGTTTAATTTTTTTTAATCTTTGGGATAAAATATCATTCATTTCATATAATTTTAATAAAATTGATCAATTACAAGACTTATGCATATGAGCAATAAAAAAATAGCAAAAATCTTTTTTAGTGTGTTTTTATTAGCTCTATTTGAAAGCTTGGCTCCTAATGGTGCGGTCAATACACTTACAGATGCGACAGTTAAAACGATTGGCAAGCTTACATATCCTAAAGAGTACTTTGGAAGCCCTTCAATCACCCATCCTGTTGATACGTAGGTAATAAAACCTGGAAGGGCGATTAAAAAACCAATGCAGGCTGAAGTTCCAACAGCACGGTGTATTTCTTTTCCGAAAGCAGTCAAAGTAGGTACGCTAAAACTTCCACCTCCAATACCAATCAATACTGAAAAACATCCAATCAAGAAACTTATGGAATTATTTAAAAAAAAATTCCGAGGTATGTCGTTTGCTAAAACTATATTTATATTTAAAAGCATACTTATTGCGACAATGCTTGCTATAGCTCCAAAAATAACGACCAAAATATTTCCATCGATGGAACTAGCAAAAATTGCACCAAAAATGGATCCGAAAACAACGCCGATAAACCATTTTTTTACGACATTCGCATCAATATTATTTAGTTTATAATGAGCATACATTGATGATAAAGAAGTAATAAAGATAACGCCAAGTGATGACGCTATTGCAACATGCATTATAATATCTTTTGAAAAATTATAAAAATTCAAGATATAAAACACAACTGGAATAACAATAAGCCCTCCCCCAACTCCTAATAAGCCAGCAATTAATCCTGAAAAAATACCCGTGATTAACAAAGAAACTAGAAAATATAAAAATTCTAATTCCATGAAACTAGTTATTCTTTGAAATCTTTTCTGTAACTGTGTGTAGAATTCTATCAATAGTTGGGGTTTTAATGCCTAGTAGATCAGCTATTTCTTTCACTGCTACTACAAGAGCATCCAATTCCAATTCCTTACCCCTTTCATAATCCTGCAACATGGATGTTTTGTGAGAGCCAACTTTAGCAGCCCCCTCTATCCGTTGATCAATACTAATACTCATTGGAACGTTTAATTTATCCATTATTGAAGTTGCTTCCTTCATTGCTTCATATGCTGTTTTTTTATTTTCTTCATTGAGCAGTAAAACATCAAGTGTTTCCTCTGTAATGACACTTAAAGGATTAAATGCGAGATTGCCAATAAGTTTCATCCAAATTTCTTGCCTTATATTCTTTCGAACCGGAGCTTTAAGGTCTGCTCTGGCCATAGCCTTGCTTATTCTTGAAATTCTTTCAGTTTGTGCTCCATTTGGTTCACCAAGTGAAAATCGATTGCCTTCAATGTGCTTTATAACACCTGGTTCTATAATCTCAGTTGCTGGATAAACAACACACCCTATAATTCTCTCAGGGGTAATTACATTCCACTGAATGTTTTCTGGATCAATACATTTAATACGATAATTTTTAAATTGACCCTCAGCGCCAAAAAAATACCACCAAGGAATTCCATTATAAGCTGATATTACTGAAGTATTTTCATCAAACATTGTGGAAATTTCCTCTACTAATCCATTAATTGAGTAAGCTTTAAGAGTAATAAAAATAAAATCCATCTTTCCTAATTCTTTCATAGAATCCGAACATTTGGGAGAACAAGTAATTTCTTTGTCATTTTCTATAAGGGTAAGTCCTTTCTTTTTCATTGCTGTTAAATGAGCGCCTCTTGCAACAAGGGAAACATCAAAACCTGCGTTAATCAACTTAACTCCCAAATACCCTCCCGTTGCTCCCGCTCCCACGATACAAATTTTCATTATTCTAATCCCAGCGTTTTAGCCAAACCTAGGCGTTGAAGTTTGCCTGTTTTTCCTTTTGGTATTTCATCTAAAAAAATAATAGTTTGGGGAATCTTAAAGGGTGCCAATTTGTTTCGAAGGAATTCTTTAAGTTCTTGTTCGGTTAATTGATGTTTAGTTTTCAAGACAATAGCCGCTGCAACTTCTTCGCCAAGTTTTGTATGAATTATTGGAAATGTTATAGCCTGAAAAACACTTTCATGTTGCATGATTGTATCATCAATTTCCAAGGGCGCAATCTTTTCACCCCCTTTATTAATAATTTCCTTAATGCGACCAGTTAGTTGGAGTAAATCATCTTCATCAAAAAAACCCTGATCCCCTGTTCGGAACCATCCTTCTATAAAGGAATCATTATTGGCTTTAGGGTTATTTAAGTATCCTTTTGTGACACTTTTCCCCCTAATGACAATTTCTCCAATCTTGCCCTTTTCTAAAATATTTTTTTTGTTTCCCATAATTGCAATTTCTGGACCGGCTGCAAAACCGGCTTTTGCGGCTTTTCTTTTACCAGGAGGTAAATGATTGCTCGTCATTTGATGAGCGGCCTCGGTCATTCCATACGATTCTATAACAGGGCAATGAAAAGTACTTTCTATTTCTTTCATTGTCGTTGAAGGTAAGGGTGCGGAGCTGGATCTAATGAATCTCAATTTTGTCTCAGCAATAATTTCAGAATTTCTACTAGCTCGGGAGAGAATTGCCTGGTGCATTGTTGGAACAGCGCTATACCAAGTTGGAGAGAATGTTTTAAGCCACGAAAAAAATTTTAATGCGTTAAATCCAGGTGAAGTAAAAATAGTTCCTCCAGAAAATAACGAAGAAAGCAATAAACCAACAATTCCATGAATATGAAATAA
>CAJWPX010000040.1 GCA_913045065.1 uncultured Fidelibacterota bacterium
GAAATTAGTCTTTGATTTATCATTTTATAATACTGAAATTGCGAAAATGAGTTTTAAAATACAATTGGTAAAAACAGAGGATGATTACCAAAGAATTTTAGCTGTTAGAAGAAAGGTTTTTATTGAGGAACAGAATGTTTCTGAAGAAATAGAAATTGAACATGAAAAAGAAGCAGTTCACTTTTTAGCACTTGATAATAATGATTGTATTGGCACAGGACGATGGAGAAAGACAGATATAGGTTTTAAATTGGAACGATTTGCCGTTTTAAAGCATTTAAGAGGAAAAGGCATTGGAAAAGAGCTTGTGAATTTTATCCTAAATCAATTACCTACTAATCAAACAATCTATCTACATGCCCAAGAGGATGTCATAAAATTTTATCAAAATTTGGGATTTGTCATTATTGGAGATAAATTCCTTGAGGCTGATATAGTTCATTCGAAAATGATCTACAAACAAAAAAATAATAAATTCATTAAATGAAACAAAAATCTCATATTCGTTTGCTTAAAATTATTTCAGCTTATTGGCCACTTTTAGTTTTATCTATTATTGCCGCAATCTTTTTTGTTGTGTTTAATAGTGCATCTATCTGGATTACTGCTACCATGATAAACAATGTTCTGATTGATTTTAATGATATGGTTGCGGAAAATGTTCGTTTGATGAATCTGGAAAATTCATCTGCTAATGATAAATTAAAACTTTTTTCCAATCAATTACTCCTAAAAGACTCTGCAATTGAAACCATGTCTGCAGTTTGTATTTCACTGGTTGTTGTATTTGGGATAAAAAATATCGCCCTTTATATGAAAAATATTACCGTTTCTATTGTGCAATTTCGATTAATTACTGATTTAAGAAATAAACTCTATAATCATTTACATTATCTTTCACTGTCTTACTTTAATAAAAACAAATCAGGTGAATTAACAGCGATTCTCGTCAGCGATATTGATAATATGAGAGGTGCACTCTCTACTAGTTTTCAAAAATTGTTTGTGGAACCAATTAATATTATAGCTTTTCTAACACTGCTTTTTATTATTAGTCCAAAGTTAACAGCGATTGCAATTCTAGTGGTTCCTATAAGTGGTGCAATTATTTTTGGTATTGCTCAAAGTATTAGAAGAAGAGCAGCACGATCACAAGCAAAGCTTGCAGGAATCACATCTATTATTGCAGAAACTTTAAGTTCAATAAGGATTGTCAAAGCTTTTGTTATGAAGAATTATGAGTTAAGACGATTCTATGCCCAAACCAAAAAGTATTATGAGTTAATGCTAAGAAAAGATCGTTTACGTTTATTGTCTTCTCCAATTACTGAGACTGTTGGTGCATCGCTCGCTGCGTTACTTCTTTTTATTGGAGCAAGAGATGTTCTGGTTACACAATCGATTAGTTCTGAAGATTTTATAAGATTTATTTTATTGTTATTTAGTGTATTAGGTCCAATAAAAAGCTTAGGAAATGTTTTTAATGAGTTACAAAATGGATTAGCGTCTGCCGATAGAGTTTTTTCTATTCTTGATATTAAATCTGATATTAATGACATAGAAAATGCAGTTGAGTTAAATCAGTTTGAGAACCATATTGCTTTCAAAGATGTAAGTTTCCATTATGATCAATCATCTCAAGCAGTTTTAAAAAATGTTGATTTCTCTATTAAATCAGGACAAATACTAGCATTGGTAGGTCCTAGTGGAGCTGGAAAGTCAACCTTAGTAGATTTAATCCCAAGATTTTATGATGTTACCGATGGAGCAATAAACATTGATGGTAAAAATATAAAAGACGTTAAACTAGATTCGTTAAGATCTTTGATGGGTATTGTAACTCAAGAAACTTTTTTGTTTGACGATTCAGTAAAAGCAAATATTGCTTATGGTTTAGATTCTATATCAGATGATATAATTAAAAAAGCTGCAATTGCGGCGAATGCAAATGAATTTATTAAAGAATTGCCTGAAGGATATGATACAATTATTGGAGAAAGAGGTGTCAAGTTATCTGGAGGCCAACGTCAAAGAATTGCAATTGCACGTGCTATTGTAAAAAATCCGCCAATCTTAATCTTGGATGAAGCAACCTCATCATTAGATACAGAATCAGAAAAAATTGTTCAAGATGCAATTGAGAAATTAATGCATAATCGTACAGTGATTGTTATAGCACACAGATTATCAACAGTGCATAACGCAGATAAAATTATTGTTCTTGATAAAGGGTTAATTATAGATATGGGTACCCATGAAGAATTAATTAATAAAGATGGGATATATAAACAATTACACAATCTGCAGTTTAAAACTTAAATTTGATTATGGGGAAACTGCATAACATATTAGCAAAAAAAATACCTGATTGGAGATACAATTATAAAAAATTGCTTGATCAAAAAGGTAATGTTGTTCTTGGGGATGTTACAATTGAAAAAGCTCTTTCAGGCATGCGTGGCATCAAAGGATTAGCATGTGATACTTCATATGTAACTGCAGATGAGGGATTACACATTAGAGGCAGTCACATCTTAGATCTTGTTCATATTTTACCAGAGGAAGTGCTGCATTTATTACTGACTGGCGATATTCCTAATAAAGCTATGTTGGCTGATTTGCAATCTGATCTCAAAAGTAGAAATAAAGTTCCACCATATATTTGGGATATTTTAGATAATATGCCAAAAGATTCACATCCAATGACGATGTTTAATACAGCAATCTTGTCAATGCAAAAAGAAAGTCAATTTTACAAGGCAGTTGATGCAGGTTTATCCAAAACAAAATATTGGCACACTACATTAGAAGATAGTCTCAATATTATTGCTAAACTTCCTGCAATTGCTGCATACATATATAGATTACGTTTTAATAAAGGAAAACGTATTAACTCTAATAAAGACTTAGATTGGTCAGCAGATTTTGTACATATGATGGGATTTGATTCCGATAGTGAAATGACCAAGTTAATGAGGTTGTATTTAATGTTGCATTGTGATCATGAGGCTGGTAATGTGAGTGCATTTAGTGCTATGACTGTTAATTCAGCGTTATCTGATCCATATTATGCACTATCAGCTGGTTTAAATGGTTTGGCTGGTCCGTTACATGGTTTGGCAAATCAAAACTGTCTAAGATTTGTTCTGTCAATTAGGGATCATTTTAAAGGTTCTCCATCTAAGGCAGATTTAAAACAATTTATTTGGGACAGACTAAATTCAGGTAGAGTAATTCCAGGTTATGGTCATGCCGTATTACGTTGTCCAGATCCTCGATTTACTGCTTTTATGAATTTTGGAAAAGAACACGTTACTGATGATGAAATATTTGATATTGTAAATAAATTATTCAAAGTAGTTCCACCAGTTTTAAAAGAACATGGTAAGGCAAAAAACCCATGGCCAAATGTTGATGCCGCTTCAGGTGCTCTTTTATATCATTATGGTCTGAAAGAATTTGAATTCTATACAGTATTATTTAGTATTTCTCGTTCATTGGGTATTACATCCCAAATGGTTCTTAATAGAGCTTTAGGAATGCCATTAATAAGACCAAAGTCACTACCTTTTGATGTATTAAATAGTTATTAAATGCTTAAAAAAGATAAAGTTGATTTTATCATAGATAAACTTGATGAAATCTATCCTGATGTTTCTCCTTCTTTAAAACACCAAGATACTTATACTTTACTTATTGCTGTGTTATTATCGGCAAATACAACAGATAAATCTGTTAATCGTGTTACTCCAAAATTATTTAAAAAAGCAAACACACCTACAAAAATGGCAAAATTAGATTATGAAACTATATATAATATTATTAAGCCATGTGGGTTAGGACCTGCGAAGGCAAATGCAATTTTAGAATTATCTAAAATTTTGGTTAAAAAATATAAGAGTAAAGTTCCTTCAAGTTTTGAAGATCTTGAATCTTTTCCTGGAGTAGGACATAAGACAGCATCCGTTGTAATGTCACAAGCATTTGGTATTCCTGCATTTCCAGTGGATACCCATGTTCACCGATTAATGTATCGATGGGGATTATCTTCTGGTAGAAATGTTCAAGATACAGAGAAACAAGCAAAAAGGTTATTTCCAAAGAACAAATGGAATAAATTGCATTTACAAATTGTTTTTTACGGAAGAAAGTATTGCCCAGCTAAGAATTTTAATGCTAATAATTGTCCAATTACTTCAGTAGTTGGAAGAAGATCTTTATTTAAATAAATTAATAACCGCTATGACTAGTAATAATACTTATCTAACAAAAGTTTTTCATTTTTGTGCAGCCCATAAATATGGAAATTCTGAATGGTCTGATGAAAAAAATATAGAAGTTTTTGGAAAAGATTTTCGGGTACATGGTCATAATTATACATTACATGTTACGGTAAAAGGAGAATTAAATCCGGATACAGGATTTATTGTTGAGTTAGAAGGTCTAAAAAGGATAGTAAAAAAACATATAATTTCAAAATTAGATCATTCCCAATTTGAAAAAGATATATCTTGGTTTAAAGGAAAGCAACCTTCTACAGAAAACCTAGTTGTTTTTATATGGGAATCTATTGCCCCACATCTGGAAGACTGTGCATTGCATCGTATACGACTGGTAGAGACTCCAACAATTTATACTGACTATTATGGACCATCGTCATGAATATTTTTCAAGAAAGATTATACTTAATTTTTACTGCAATATTTATTGCAGCCTTAGTGTCTTGTAATTTAATATTTCAGAAATTTTTTACTTGGAGTGCACTAGGAATTTCTGATTTCTTTGTTCTATCAGTTGGAATTATTGCTTATCCAATTACTTTTATTGTCACAGATCTAATATCAGAACTTTATGGACGTAGGAGAGCTAATCAAGTAGTTCTTGCAGGGTTTTTTGCAAGCGTATTTACTGTAATACTTGTATATGTAGCTATGGCAGTTCCAACTGCAGAAATGTCACCTCTTGATAATGCAACATTTGAAAAGGTATTTGGTTTATCTGGTCCTGCATTTTTTGGATCTATGCTTGCATATCTCACTGCTCAGTTTATTGATATAAGAATTTTTCATTTTTGGAAACGATTGACAGAAGGAAAATATC
>CAJWPX010000041.1 GCA_913045065.1 uncultured Fidelibacterota bacterium
ATTAGATTTGTATTGAATTTTTTGTTAACAGAATTGAGTTGATTCTGTGCTTTTTCTTTAAAGAATAAGAATAACAGTATAATACCAATTAAAGTAAGTGCAATTCCTAAAACATAAATAAAAATACTGAAATAAAGCGCTGGACCACTGAAAGTAATACCTGAAATTAATATTACTCCTACAGCCGATGGACATGGAATTAGTCCAGCAACAAATCCAGTCACAATGGGACTAGAAAATTTAGATTCACTAAAATGAAAATGTGCTGGATCATCACAATCTTCATCGCCTTCATGACGAGTTTCTTTTAAAGATCTATAAAGAAGGTATACACCTAATGATATAATTAAGGTAGGCCCAATGAATTCTAGAAAAATAGGAAATCTATCACTTCCAAGTTTTATTAGATATGCCATCAAAGAAAAAAGCATAAAATGGGTTACAATTAAAGCAATAATTAACTGAAGCGCACCCCAAACACGTATTACACCACCAGTAAGGTAAGCAAGAATAAATGTTTTACCATGACCAGGTTCTAACGCATGAAACATCCCAAGAATAAAAATAAATGGTAAAGTAAGATTGTTGGTTAAATATTGAATAATTTCATTCATTTTTTGTTCTCTCATGCTTGGTAGGAACTGCATCATAACCACTGGATCCCCATGGATGACACTTCATAATTCTTTTAAATGACAACACCGATCCTTGAATTACTCCCCATTGTTCGATTGATTCAATTGCATAATTGGAACAAGTCGGTTGATACCGACAATTTGAACCCAAAAGCGGAGATAAAACAATTTGATACATTTTTATCATTTTTGTAAAAATAAACGACATAATCTTACTTTTTATCAAAATCTTTGTAGAGCATACTGGTTTGAATATCCTTGTTGGCTTGGTATTTTCCACCTTCATATGAATCATAATCTCCATCAATAGAATGATAAAAAATTTGACAAATTTCTATACCAGGATAGATCTTGACTGGTTGAACACAAAAAATTTCAAGTGTCCAGTATCCTTTAAATCCTACATCTCCAAATCCAGCTGTAATATGAACAAACAATCCTAATCTACCGACAGACGATCTTCCTTCTAACATAGGAATAAAATTATTGGTTTCTGTGTATTCAATAGTTCTTCCCAAGTATAATTTGTTACTTTCTAGAAGCAATCCTTCTTCTGGGATAATAATTTTGGTTCCTGAATTTTCTTTTTTCATATCCAAAATAGGGGAGTCATATTTTAACAATTCATTGTGTAATCGTAAATTATAGCTGTTGGGATTAACTTGATTCTCGTCAAAAGGATCAATTATTATATCCTTCCCTTGTCTATTGATAATTTCTTTTCCTGATAGAATCATAATATTGGTCTACATTATATAATTTTTTTTAGGTTACAAAGTAATTTTTGTATTTTACAGTATGGATTTTATACTATGGTGGCAAACTTTACCTTCAAAAATGGATCCAGTCCTACTTTCGATTGGTTCATTTTCTATTTATTGGTATTCGACAATGTATCTTGTCGCATTTGGTGTTGTGTATCTTCTTTGTAGAAAAGAAATCAATAATAACAAATTCACAAAATTAACTTTATCAGAATTTGAAGACTTGTTATCATGGTGTTTTATTGCATTAATTCTTGGAGCACGTTTTGGATATGTTTTATTTTATAACTTTGAATATTACTTAGAAAATCCATTAGAGATTCTTCTTCCTTTTTCTATCCAAAATGGAGTATGGAAATTTACTGGTATTGCAGGTATGTCTTATCACGGTGGCTTAATTGGTGTTCTTATTGCAATGTGGGTGTATGGAAGAAAAAAAGGATTACACTTATATACCATTGCAGATTTTATGACACCAGCCATTCCTTTAGGCTATTTCTTTGGAAGAATTGGAAACTTTATCAATGGAGAATTATACGGTCGAGTAACAGAAGCATCAATTGGAATGTATTTCCCAAATTCTGGCAATTATGAATTAAGGCATCCTTCACAATTATATGAAGCATTTTTTGAAGGCATTATACTTTTCTTTTTAATAAAACATTTAAAAAATAGATTTCAAGGATTCAATAGTGGATTATATGTATTTGGATATGCATTTTTCCGTTTTTTCATCGAGTATTTCCGAGAACCTGATGTCCACTTAGGTTTTATCTTATTTAATTTGAGTATGGGACAATTATTATGTCTTGCAATGATGGGTGGTGCTATTACTATCTGGATTACTGGATATAAATTAGACTCTAAAAATTAAACGAAAATACCGGTTCTGCATTAGTCATACTAGCTGATTGAATAATTTCTCCATTATAAAAATTTACAATATTACGTTGCTTGTTATATAAATCCATAAACAACGAATTCAGGATAGCAATTTTAGGAGATAAAGAAAAATCTTCTATTTCCAAAAAGAAAAGAGTGTACTCTGTTCCAACTTTTTTACCAATATATTTCCATCTATAATCTTGAAGAACAAAATTATCAGATAAGTAGTTGACTAGAAAAATATCAATATCATCATTTTCTTTTTTGGTACCTAGATCTATTGTTTTGTAATTCGCATTCTCTAGCAAAAGATTAATATCATGTGTAAAAACTTGTATAGTAATTTCAGCTCTTTTTTCTTCTGATTTGAATTGTATATCAGTCGTAGAAATAAAAAACTGATGTGCAAAAACTATGCTCAATAAAAATATTGAACCTATTGCCCTTGGAATATAATTCATTTTTTATTCAGAAGTGTCTGGACTTGGAGCATCATCAAGTACGCGTTGCATTAGATTTTTGTCTCCGCCCCAACCAGAAGTTTTAAATGTCTCAAATCGTGTCGGTTGTACTTTTTCAGGCCAATGATTATTATTTCTTTCAACATCAGCAATTTCAAAAAATGGATCTAATGTCATATTTTTAATAGGCTTCTCTGTCTTAAAGATTTTTGTTACTTCTCCTCTATTAAATCTCCATATTTCGACTGGAATTCGAACAACTTCTTTCTCTCCATCTTCATACTCAAATTCAAGAATAATTGGCATAATTATACCGTCATTATCAGAAAATTTTACAGAATAAAAATGGTCATTCTCGTTGACCAAATCGCGTTCTTTATCTGACAAATCATCTACAAAATCACGATATTCTTTTTTATCTCTTTTGGTAATCTGATCTTTATCATAATTATCATAAAAATCTCTAGTAGCTGGATCACGATCTGTCACTGTTGATTCAATATCTTCTTCATCAAGCATTGCACTATAATATTGATCCTTATTATCAGACTCTTTATCGTATGATTTTTTTGCTTCTGGATCCATTTCAAGCTGATACCAATCAACAGATTCAATAGATAAATCAACATGATCATTACTAAAAAACCATCCTCTCCAAAACCAGTCTAAATCCACTGCAGATGCATTCTCCATAATTCTGAAAAAATCTGTTGGAGTTGGATGTTTAAACATCCATGTTTTAGAGTATTCTTTAAAAGCATAATCAAATAACTCACGTCCCATAATTGTATCTCTTAATATGTTTAAAGCAAGAGTTGGTTTTCCATAAGCATTTGCCCCAAATTGATATATTGATTCTGAATTAGTCATGATTGGCATAATATTCGATTTATCGCCTTTCATATAGCTAACGATATATTCAGTATTTTTTGAAGGATGGAATAATTCTGTATCCCATTCTCTACCTGCTATATCATCCATAAACGAGTTTAGACCTTCATCCATCCACGTCCATTGTCTTTCATCTGAATTAACTATCATAGGAAACCAAAAATGTCCTACTTCATGGATAATCACTCCAATTAAACCTTTCTTTGTACGTTCAGAATAAGTTCCATCCTCTTCTGGTCTATACCCATTAAAACAAATCATTGGATATTCCATCCCCATCCTATCAATATGAGCTGAAATTGCTACTGGGTAAGGATAATCGAAAGTATGCTTTGAATAAACTTCCACTGTATGTGCTACAGATTTTGTAGAATATTGCCCCCATAAAGGCTCTGCTTCATTCGGATAATATGACATTGCCATAACTGTATTTCCACCAACATCAACACCGATAGCATCCCATATATATTTTCTTGATGTAGCAAAAGCATAGTCTCGAACATTTTCTGCTTTGAAATGCCATATCTTTGTTTCTTCAGATTGAGTTTTTTCATTTTCTAATGCCTCAGAATTTGTAACAATCTTGACAGGTTCATCAGAAGTTTTGGACTCCTCTAATCTCGCAATCTGATCTTTAGTAAGTATTTGTTGTGAATTTTGCAATACACCTGTAGCGCCTAATATATGATCAGCAGGTACCGTTATTTTTACATCATAGTCTCCAAAAATCAATGTGAATTCTCCTCGACCTAAAAACTGTTTGTTCTGCCAGCCGTATATATCATTATACATACACATGCGTGGAAAGAACTGTGCGATGGTATAGATATAGTTATCATCTTCTTCAAAATATTCATATCCAGATCTTCCACCATCTCTAATATGATCATTGATATTATACCACCATTTAATTTTAAACTTATAAGATTGTCCTGCACGTAATGGTATTGGTAAATCTATACGCATCATTGTTTTATTAATGATATATGGTAGATCTCTATTTAATCCATCTTTTACATGCTCAATTTTGAATCCACCATCAAAATCTCTGTAGAAATTTTTGAGTGTATTCAAAGGAATAGATTCTCCTACCATTACTTTTTCACGACCACGTTGTGCCCCAAAATCGCCAGAGGATTGAATTTTATAACTATCAGAATCTAATGCTCGGACATTCTGATCTAATTGCACCCATAAATAACTAAGTTGATCAGGTGAATTATTATGAAAAGTAATTGTTTCATCTCCATAAAGTATTTGGTTCTCATCATCTATAGTAAGATCCATGACATAATCTGCTTCTTGCTGCCAATAATCATGACCTGGATATCCTGCAGCAGTTCG
>CAJWPX010000042.1 GCA_913045065.1 uncultured Fidelibacterota bacterium
GATAAAAAATTCAAAGAATCTCAAATAAGATTTGTTTTAATTTCCCAAATTGGAAATGCAACAATTAGCAAAGAAATAACATTGGACAATATTAAAGAAAGCTTAAGTGTTTTATGAAGATAATTATAGTAAATGGACCCAATTTAAATCTGTTAGGTGAAAGAGAACCAGAGATCTATGGTTCTGATACCTTAGATGAGATTAATGATTGGATTAAAAATCACGATATTTGTCAGAATCTCGATTTAGAATTTTTTCAATCGAATTCTGAAGGAGCAATTATTGATTTTCTTCATTCTAAGAGAAAAGAAGTCAATCATCTGGTGATTAATCCTGGAGCATTAACACATTATTCTTATGCGCTTAGGGATGCAATTGCTGGTACAAATATGAAAGCTGTTGAGATCCACTTGTCTGATATTCATAATCGTGAAAATTTTAGAAAAATTTCAGTTATAAAAAGTGTTTGTTTGGCCCAAGTTGTTGGTGAGGGAAAACAAGGATACATAACAGCAATTAAGCATATATTGGAGACAAAATGAAAAAGGTAGGTATTCAAGGATTAGAGGGGAGTTTTAGTGAACAAGCAGCAAAATTTTATTGCGATAAATTTGATATAAATGATTTTGAATTAGCGTATTTAGTAAGCTCAATGAATGTACTAAATGGCATAAGCGATAATACCATTGATGTAGGTATTTTTGCGATGGAAAATGCGCAAGGAGGCGTTGTAATAGAAAGCGTAGAAGCGTTGGCAGAGAATAAGTGTAAAATCATTGATATGTTTTATATAGAAATTAGCCAAAATCTTATGGCAAAAGAGAATATATCCCTTGGAGAAATTGAAGAGGTGCATTCTCATGAACAAGCACTGAAACAATGTAAAGATTATCTTGCCGAGAAGTTTTGGTCCAAGAAACTTGTTGAAACAGATGATACTGCAAAATCTGCTCAAGATCTTTCTTTGGATAAATTGTCAGACAATGTTGCAGTAATTGCAAGCAAACAATGTGCAGAAAAGTACGGATTAAACATTATTGAACATGATATTCATGATTTAAAGAAAAATTTAACATTATTTCTTGCAGTAGAAAGGTTGGATGGGGATGAATAAGGTTAGCATTATTGGTTTTGGACGTTTTGGGAATTTATTATACGAATTATTGCAAAAAGGGTTTGAAGTAGACGTATTTGATATTGATTCTAACAATGAAACCGAATCAGTTCATTTTGTCTCTTTGGAGGATGCATTAAAAAATGATACCATTTTTTTAGCAGTACCTATAAGAGACTTTGAGGAATTAATGAAAGATCTTTCCACAAAGATACAAGGAAACAAAACAGTTATTGATGTTTGTTCTGTAAAAGTGCACCCAAAAAATATGATGATAGAACATTTATCCGATGAAGTTGATATTATTGCAACCCATCCGTTATTTGGGCCTGATTCTTTTCAAGAACGTGGTTCAGTAATGATGATGGAAAAAGTACGAGATCAACATGATCGATATGATTTTTGGAAATCTTATTTTGGAAGTCAGAATATTATTATAGAAGAAATTACTGCTGATCAGCATGATATGATGGCAGCCAAATCACAAGGTCTTACGCACTTGATTGGACGGGTAATAAATGATTTTGGAACTCAGAAAACAAATATTGATACCGTTGGTTATCAAGCACTTCATAAATTAGTTAATCAAACCTGTAATGATTCTTGGGAATTGTTTGAAGATATTCAAAAATTTAATCCTTACACAGAATCTATGATTACTGATCTTAATCAGAGTTTTAAAAAGATTGTTAATAGTTTAGACTAAAAAAAAGGCTACCGAAGTAGCCTTTTTTATTCAATCTTTAGTTATATTTATTCACGAGTACCGCGAGGATCATCTCCTTCATTGTATACATGGAATGGAAAAGCCAATACTGAAGAATGGTAATCCACATCAGAATCTAACATAGTACCAAAGTCTAAAGCACCAAAATGCATCTTTAATGGACGTCTATGTTTTGAATTGCTACCAGCACCTCTAGGAACTTTGAGATGTCTAACAAATACATTATCATATGTTATTGTTCCATCATCTGCTTGAACCCCATCACGAAGACCTCTTCGTGCTTTATGTTTTTTGTGCTTTCCTACATGTAGATTTACTGCTTCACCACTTCTGAAGTCTAAGATAGGATCACTATTAGAAACACTTACTTCAATACGGAAAGATTCTCCGATAGCCAGTTTTGGCATATTTTCTCTATCTATTAAGTCGGTATCAGACGCATTTAAGATATATGCTGCTTCATCAGAATCCATTGGAGCATAAATTCGTACTTCATCAACAGATAATTTTGATCCAGATCCACCAATTCCAATGCTAACGGCAGTAACACCCCATACATATCCATCAGGATTTTCAGCGTTATCTCTCTTTTCAAGTTGTACTTGTTTTACAAAAGTTTCACTGAAAGCCTTCTCAAAAGAATCAATTTCTTCTTCAGTTTCTTTGTTATATGCCTTCGCATAGAATGTTCCTGAATGGGTTTCAGTAATAGTTGCAATTGCTACATCACAATCTGTACAATCAAATTGTACGTCTCTTGTTCTATCTTCAACTTTTCTTCCAAATCTAAATGTAGCAGAACCATCGGTAGGGAATGGATCTATTCTAGATGATGTAAAGTCCATATCATATAGTATTTCATCATAATCTTCATCTTGTAATCCATCATCACCTATTGCATCCAAACCAACCATTTCATCTTGGTTAATTGCTGCCATCATCTTCAAATAATCTGCATGTGAGTAATTCATTCCATTGTCTTCACATGAGACAACAAATAAAGTGATAAGTAATAAGCTTAATATTTTTTTCATTATCTTGTTCCTCTCATAGGTCCACGACCACGTTGTTGCCATCCGCTTTTACTTTTAGAATCAGGCCTGTGGTTGTCTGGTCTCATTTTTTTCATATCTTGTTGTTTATTCTTTGCTCCTTCGGACATTCTTTTTCTAATGGTGTCCTCAAAGTAAATTAATTTCATCCATTGATCTTTTTCAAGTACATTTTTTGCACTATTTAAGAATTTTTCATGTTCATCCAACATTGCTCTTTTTACAGACATTTGTACCTTCAAAGCAGCATCTGCATCAAATTTAGAACGATCATCTTTAGCAGCTGTTCTTAGTCTTCCTAATCTCGTTCTCTGTCCTTTTTTAATTTCTTCCACTTTAGCATGGTATTCGCGTTGTAATGGAAAAAACTTTTCTGCTTGTTCAGGAGTTAATTTTAAGTGCTCCGTTTGTATTGCTACAAGCCACACTTGCTTTCTGTCGTCTCTTTGTTCTTGTTTTTTGTGATCTCCTGGACCTCTTTGTTCTGGTCGTTGTCTTTCATCACGATCCTGAGCAAACAGTCCAGTAATTAATAACAATGCTATTAGTATTTTTTTCATATCTATTCCTTTATTGTTCGAAAGTTAAATCATTTTCAGATAATAATGCAATCATCTCATATGTATCGGTTCCATATTCACTTAGGTAGTGACCATACATTTCCATAGAATCATCTAAATTTTCTTGTATTGGCATCATAAAAAGCATTAAAACAATTGCCAATGATGAGAGAATCAAACCTTGATTGCGTCCTCGATTTGAATCAGTTTCATCAATTTTATTGTTTAATCTTGTTAGAAAGGCATCAGAATCAATGGATGCATTGCTTTTGTAATGTAATTGTTCTAATTGGTTCTCTGTTTTCATCTTTTTTTACCCATTATTTTTTGTAACGATTTAATTCCATGACTATAATTATTTTTTGCAGCATCTTCTGAAATTTTTAAAATTTCACCCACTTCTTTAAATTTTAAATTATCTGTGATGCGCAAACTAATAACACTACGTTGTTTTTTTGGAAGCTGTTCAATGGCTTTCCATAATTCAACACTCAATGTTTTTTTGTCAAAATCCTTATCAGTTGTTTGTAATTCAGGCATTTGATCAAGGCCTAAAAATGAACGCCATCTATTGTTAGAAAAATAAGAATTTAATGTGTTGACTTTAATACGATATAAATAGGTTGAGAATGTAGCTTCATACCTAAAGTTTTTTAACGATTTAAAAACTTTTACAAACACTTGTTGTGTTAATTCATCCGCGTCTAACGGATCTTGTGTAATCGAATAATAGTAGTTGTAAGTATCGTCCATATATCTTTTTACCAATCTGTTAAAAGCCTCACGATTGCCGCGATTAAACTGTTTAATCAAATCGTGATCTTTTGCTGGCATTTAGTTATATGACTCTAGTAGTTGATAAAAAGTAAAAAATTATTTTTTTCGAGCATCAACAAATGATTTTACACCTAAAACAATGGCTGCTAAACACAATACAAATGTTGTGAATTGTTCAATGGTTGCTACTGGCCTTGTAAGAGCTTCTCCATGAAGCAAATAAGTACAAACAGCACCAACAGATTTATAAGTAGCACCGCAACCCATACCAAATACAAATAAATTTGCATGAGCAAAATGTCTGTGTTGATTTGGAAATTTTCCAGCTAGGAATACAAATCCACATATGATAGCTCCCAAGAAAGATGGGATTAATGCGGTAATACTTCCGCTATCGCTAATAAGATAAAATCCGATGCCAAGTACGATTAAACTCAACCCAATTTTTTGAAAAATATTATTCATGATTCCTCCTAAGACTAATTATCTTTACTGAATTTAAATGATTTACAGGCAATGATAGTTCCTATGATGATAACAACTATACTTATCCAGATTGGAACAGCCCAACTGCCTATTATAATATCAATTTTTAGTATAATTCTTACCAGATGAATTAATGATACTGCTGAAAATATCATCGCAGTTAGAAATAGAAATGATTTTAAGTTCATAATATTACTCACATTCTCCGTTAACCCATGAAGTTACTCCATTTTTTTCTGCTTCACAATCATTGC
>CAJWPX010000043.1 GCA_913045065.1 uncultured Fidelibacterota bacterium
GCCTGTGGGAAGATCTAAAAATGGATACTGCCCACGCAAAAGATTATGAAAAAATCGCCATGGTAGGTGATAAAAAATGGCAGGACTGGATTACAAAGTTCATGAAACCTTTTACCAATGCTGAAGTAAAATATTTTGACTTAGAGGAAAAGGAGATTGCCAAAAAGTGGATTAAACAATAAAGCTTTTATTTAAACAATTAATTGAAAAACTGAATGTATAATTAAAATTAAAAAACCATGAAAATAATAGTTCCGATTGATTTTAGTCAAAGTTCCAAAATTGGAGTTGAGTATGCCATAAAGGTGGCCGAATCTTTAAATTCAGAAATTATCTTTGTTCATGCCTATTCTGAAGGTTATCAATATGCCGGATACGGGGCTATAGTTTATCCGGTTCCCGACAACTTTAGTTCTTATCAGAAATTGTACAAAGAAAAAATGCTGGAATTTCTCGAAAATTTTCCACGTCTGGCGACAATAAAATATAAGAGTATGGTAGCCCCAGGAAGACCTTCAGATATAATTTATCAATTAGCAACAGAAGAAAAAGCAGGTTTGATAATTATGGGGACAGAAGGTGCAGGTGAGGTAGAAGGTTACCTTGCAGGAACTACCAGTGAAAAAGTGAGCAAGGATGTACCCTGCCCTGTGCTGGTTGTACCTGAAGATTTAGAAACTTTTGGTTTAAAAAGAATTTGTCTGGCGCTGGATTCAGATAATCTGAAACCTGATAGGGAACTAAAGGTTCTGGCTGATCTATTAAAGGCATTTAACGCGCGCCTTTTTATATTTCATTTTGCTAAAAGTAAAGATGAAGTTATTAAAGAACAGGAGATAAAAAACTATTATGAGGAGTTTTTTAATCTACAGAATATTTCTGTTCACCTTTTTTCCGAAGGGAAAACTGAAGATAAAATAACCGGTTTTTTGAAAGATAATGCCATAGATATTTTGGCGCTACTTTACAGGAAACATGCCTTTATAGAAAAACTAACTGAACTGGGGCTGAGACGGAAAATGATTTTCAAATCAGAAGTTCCTGTACTTATTTTAAAATGATAGTAGGATTGAAAACAAATCTGCATTTTTAAGTTTATGAAGTCACTATTTTTTAGAAATTAACTGAATTCCTGAGCTTCATACCTTCAGTAAGACCACAGAATTATTTGTGAAATATTCCTATGGTATCCTAGGTGCCCTAAATTAAGGCAATTGTAAGACTACAGTACAATGAATTTTTATCTAATTAGAGGGAATAAACCCTTTTTAAAGCGATAAGTTTGCAATTTACCCAAAAGAAAGTGTAGAAGAAAAATGTCAAAATATAGGAGAAATAGAAGAAAGAAGAAGGGTCAAAAATCTTCCCGGAATAAAATAACTAAAAAAGAAAAGCTTTTTGGAATTTTTTCATTAATCCTTTTGGTCATTGCATCATTTTTATTGTATTTTTTTGTCTTAAAAGACTTTATTCATAAGCCCTGATTATTTAAAAATGTTTACCTACCAACTTTTTCTTAATCTAATGATTCTATGGAATTCATTATTTTTCTTTTTAAAAGTTGAAGTTTTAAGAGGCGTAGAAAATTGACCTTTTGTAAACAAAATACTTCAATTAAAAACCGATTCCCTGTAATATAAGGAATCGGGAGTTCTCTGGTATTTCAATTCAAGTACTTCTAAAGGAGGGGCGACCAGAATTATACTCATATTATTGAGAACCTTCATAATACTCCTAATAGGTAGGCTGTCTCATAGGAGTAAATACAAAGCTTCCAAGTTAGAAACTTTAAACGTACAAACGAGGTTTTCGCCGTTGGTAAATCTTTTAAGAAGCTTAATACTATATATTCCTACAACTTTAAAAATATATTCTTAAGATAATAACTTTCAATATTTAGATTATTAAAAAATAAATTTTAGATTTGTCTAAATAATATTTTAGGTAATGAAAATAGAATGGTTAAGTCTAATTATTTTTATCGCTTTTTTTACATCCTGTGAAAAATTAGCTGATGAATATGGTCCTGTTCCTCCAAAGGAAAATGAACTTCTTGATGGCCCTGTAGAAGGATTATCAGTTGAAGAGCAGATTCAGTTCTTGAATGGGGATATAGCGTTCAATGATGAAGTATTTACCGCAGAAACTGGACTCGGCCCCGTTTTCGTAGGTACTAGCTGTGTTAGTTGTCATTCTGGGGATGGTAAAGGTCACCCGTTTAATCAATTTATAAGATTCGGTCAAAGTGATACTTTAGGAAATCCTTTTGCAGACTTTGGGGATGGTAAAAATCAATTACAGAATAAAGCAATTCAGGGGTTTCAGCCTGAAAAGCTACCTCCAGGAGCACCCTTCACAACCTTGGTTGCGCCTGCGGTCACAGGATTAGGTTTTTTGGATGCTGTTCCAGATGAAAGTATACTTTCTCTAGCCGATCCTTATGATGAGAATGGCGACGGAATAAGTGGTAGAGCTCATTTCGCATATCCTCCTGAATATGTTCAAATTCGGCCAAATAGTATTTCACGTGGAGGTAAATATATTTTTAGGTTTGGTAAAAAGGCAATTAGTTATGACTTATTGCATCAAACAGTAGGTGCGTATAATCAAGATATAGGTATTACATCATTATTTGAACCTATAGATCCTTATAGCGGGCTGGAAGAGGACCCGGAAATCAGTACTCAGGTAGTTAACGAGGTGGTTTTTTATTTAAAAACCTTAAAAGCTCCGATACCTCGAAATCAAAATGATCCTGATGTTGTATCTGGCAAACAAATTTTTTCCCGAATTCAATGTGCTGCCTGCCATACCCCAAGCATGAAAACGGGATATTCGCCTATCGAAGCACTATCTAATAAAGGATTTCATCCCTATACAGATTTACTACTTCATGATATGGGTCCTGGTCTGGACGATGGATATACCGAAGGTTTTGCTGAAACATCCGAATGGAGAACCCCTCCGCTATGGGGAATTGGCCTTTCTGAAAACTCACAAGGAGGAGGTTTGTTTCTTTTACATGATGGCAGGGCAAGAAGTATTGAGGAAGCCATTTTGATGCATGGCGGTGAAGCCAAAAATTCAAGGGATGAGTTCAATGCCCTATCGAATCAGGAAAAAAAGCAACTACTTGAATTTATAAATTCATTATGATGAAAAGAAAAAAATTTATCCAAACCCTTTCCTCTGTTGCTATAACAATACCAAGTTTAGGTTTTTTACATTCATGCAGTGGAATTTACTATGCTACAGCAAAGGAAGAGGTAGATAAGTTAACCATAGCGAAGCATGAGTTTATTCTTGAAAAAAATAACAAGGTGTCTAAAAGAGAGTTTGTCCTTATACAAAATAACAAATACAGATTCCCTATTTGTCTATATAAAGTTGGTGAAGACTATATAGCTTCCTTACTAAAATGCACTCATCGAGGGTGCGAGCTTAATGTTGGTGGGGGTATCTATAGTTGTCCTTGCCATGGAAGCCAATTTTCCAATGAAGGAACCGTATTACAAGGACCTGCTGAACAAAAACTAAAAACATTTCCAACGAAAACAGACGATGAAAACATCTATATTTTATTCTCCTAATTATTTGATCATTACCTTAATATTGTTCACCCTCAGTGGAAATTTAATAGCCCAAAACGAGGATGATATACTTAAAAGAACGAAGTCAGATACAACAGATACTCAACTTAACATGGATGCGGTATACAATCGACCAGCTCTAACAATAAATAAAGCTCCGGTATCTATTGGGGGATATCTTGAAGCCAATTCGATATATGCAGTGGAAGATGGATTGACAGAAGGATTATCTTTTCAAGCACGACGTTTAACATTATTTCTGTCTGCCTCAATTAACAAAAGAATTAAATTTTTAACGGAAGTAGAGTTTGAAGAGGGAGGTAAAGAGATTGCCATAGAATTTGCTGCTATGGATATCTCCTTTGATCCTCTTCTCAATTTACGAGGTGGAATAATCTTGAATCCAATCGGTGCTTTTAATCAAAATCACGATGGTCCTAAATGGGAGTTTGTAGAAAGACCTGATGTGGCAGTAAAATTACTACCCGCCACTTTTTCTAATGCAGGTTTTGGAATGTATGGTAAAACAAATACTGGAGATTGGATTATCGGATATGAAGCATACCTCTCAAATGGATTTGACAATAGTATAATTAATAATTCAAAAGATCGAACCTCTCTTTCATCCGTTAAAGAAAATGAAGAGCGTTTTGAAGAAAATTTCAGCGGTGACCCTTTAATTACTACAAAACTCGCTATAGGAAATAGAAATATAGGTGAGGTTGGTTTTTCTTATATGGGCGGTACATACAATCGTGTAATGGAAGATGGACTACAGATAGATGAAAAGAATAGGAGGGTGGATGTCTTCGCTATTGATCTTAGCACTACTATTGAATCAACCGGCACTTATATTGTTGGAGAAGGCGCTTATGTGTGGGTGGATGTGCCAAAAACATTTACGCAACAGTTTGGAAATAAACAAGCAGGATTTTTTCTGGATGTAGTTCAACCAGTGTTGCAAAAGAAAATGTTCGGTTGGGAAAATGCATCCTTAAACGTCTCCGCTCGGACAGATTATGTTGATTTTAATATTGGTAACTTCACTCAAACTAATACAAATATAGGGGATGATTTAATTGCGGTTACTCCTTCCATAAGTTTTAGACCGTCACCTGCAACGGTTTTAAGGTTGAATTATCGTTATCAGTGGCAGAATGACATTTTAAATAATCCAGCCACAAAAACGGCCACCTGGTACCTAGGTTTTAGCACCTATTTTTAAGAATGATATGCTTTTTTAACTAATGGAGTGGGCTGCTCGGGGTAGCATGATTAGTTTATCTTTCGGATA
>CAJWPX010000044.1 GCA_913045065.1 uncultured Fidelibacterota bacterium
ATTCCTCTAATTTGCCCATTTTGATCTACAAGAATAACATTTTCAGTATGGATTAATTCAGATTGATCATGATTATCTACTGCTGCAATGGCAAAATAACCCAATTGAGCCATTTGTGTGATATCTTCAATTGATCCACGCAATAAGAACCATTTTTTGGAATCGATATGATAGATTTCAGCATATTTTTTTAATCGTGAAACTGTATCATTTGTTGGATCAACGCTATGCGATAAAATTAGTATGTTATCGTCCTCTTTAAACGCTTCTTGAACCAATTGTAAATTCTTTGTTAAATCAATGCAGATAGATGGACAAGAGGTAAAGAAAAAATCAACCACATAAATTTTTCCTGCAACTGTCTCTTGTGTAACAAGAATGCTATCTTGATTAATAAAGGAAAAATCAGGGATAGTATGTTCCGTTTTCCCTACAAGCGAAGGATGCACTAATGTTGGTCTCAAATCTGCAGGAGTAAAAATAGGAAGTTCAAATTCTTCTTCTTGAGGTATGGAAGTATACCATACACCCATCAGAATGATAATAATTATTAACAGAATTGATTTACTTTTCATCTTACTCACTTAAATTAAGGCTATTATGATTAGTTGGAAATGTAAACATACTTGGAAAAAATCTGCACAAAATACTGCATGGTGTCTTTTGGGATGCTCAATAGGAGATTTTGGAACGATTTTTTACTTCCAAAACAATCCAAGTGATATTTTTAATACAACATCAATTATGGCGCTTGCTATTGTTAATGGATTGATTACAAGTGTTGCGTTAGAAACATTTATTTTAAGTAAGCAAATGAATTTTAGTGAAGCACTTAAAACAGCTCTTGGAATGTCTTTTATATCAATGATTGCTATGGAAATAGCGATGAATATTACCGATGTGATCTTAACAGGGGGCGCTCAATTGACTTGGTGGGCTACTCCTATTATGTTGTTAGTAGGTTTTCTTACTCCATGGCCTTATAACTATTGGAGACTAAAAAAGTACAATGAAAGTTGTCATTAAGAATGAAAATTGATTTATCTGATAAAACTATTTTAGTAACAGGTGCAAATAGTGGAATTGGCAATGCAATTGCACACGAATTATTGGATGCTGGAGCACAAGTAGCCCTTCATTTTAATTCTAATTCCGATGGTGCTTCCAAATTAAAAGAACAATTTTCAGATCAATGTGAATTGTTCCAAGCAGACTTCAATAATGTTGATGAAACAATTAAACTCTTTGAAGATGTTTTATCTTGGAGGAATACGTTAGATATTCTGATTAATAATGCTGGTACTGCCGTAATGAATTCTGTCAATTTAGATGATGAAACCTGGATTAAAAATTGGAATACAATCATGAATATTAATTTGCTTGCAGCTGGAGTATTATCTAAAAAAGCTTTACAACATTTTAAAACAAAAAATAGTGGACGTATTATTAACATTGCTTCTCGTGCTGCATTTAGAGGAGATACTCCAGATTATTTAGCATATGCAGCTTCCAAAGCAGGGATGGTTGCTCTTGTACGTTCTATTGCAAGAGGATTTGGTAAAGATGGGATTACTGCATTTTCTATTGCACCAGGGTTTACTCGTACGGCAATGGCACAAAAATCTATTGATAAATATGGAGAAGATTTTGTGATAAAAGATATTGCATTAAATGAACTTACTGAACCAAAAGATATTGCGCCTATTGTTACTCTGATTTGTAGTGGAAAATTTGATCATGGAACAGGTTCTAATATTGACATTAATGCTGGTAGTTATGTAAGATAATACTATGGGGACATTCTTTAGAAAACTTGCAGGATTTATTTTCTTTTTTTCAAAAAAAATAAAGCATTTTTTATGGAAAAGAATTTATGACCGTCTAGCCAACACCTATGAATATTTTGATTGGGCTTTTATGAATTATGGGTTTGATTATGATAACAAAAGCAATGAACCTCCTTTAAGCGATGAAGACGAAGAGTATCGATACTGTATTCAATTGTATCATCATACCGTTGAGAAATTAGCTGTGCAAGATAAAACTGTATTAGAAGTTGGATCTGGGCGAGGAGGAGGCACTTCTTATATTGCGCGTTATCTAAACCCAAAAAAGATTACTGGAATTGATTATTCAAAAAATGCTATCACATTATGTAACAGAATTCATAATGAACACAATCTAGAATTTGTTGAAGGCGATGCATCAGATTTACCAATGGAAGATGATAGTCAAGATGTCGTTATTAATGTTGAATCATCGCATTGTTATCCTTCTATTCCCCAATTTTTATCTGAAGTCAAACGTGTCTTGAAACCTGGAGGCTTATTTGCTTGGACCGATGTATGTCCTACCGAAGCGGTTGATGATTATGAAGAAGCATTTAATACATGTGGAATGAAAACCATTGATTATTATCAAATCACAGATAATGTTCTAAGAGCACTCGATGCGGATAAAATTAATGAAGTAAAAAATGAAATTATCTCTAAAAGTACTCCTTTTTATTTAAAGGGAATTATCAAGGATTTTTCGGGACTGAAAGATACTGCTATCTATAATACATTAAGAAATGGAAGAACAAAGTATTATTTCCGAATTTTACAAAATGGATAATCAAATTCCATTTGAACTCTTTGGAGATATACATTTAATTACACTGGGAATTATTTTAGGTGTGTCTTTAATTTTCTCATTTACTGCACGAAAATATTACGATGAAAATACGTTTGCTAGTTTTGAGAAAACACTAGGCTATCTTTTAATCATCACGGAGCTTATTAAACCATTTTTTTTAGTTGAATTTGGAGATTATCATTTTACAAATACAGTACCCCTTCATCTATGTCATATTACTTCTTATGCAACAGGATTATTTTTATTAACAAGAGACAAAAGATTTTTTGACTTTGCATATTTCTGGGGAATGGGTGGTGGTACCATGGCGCTACTAACCCCTGATGTACAATTTACATTTCCACATATTGATTTTGTTTCTCTCTTTTCTTCTCATGGTCTTGTTTTCTTCACCATTATTTATATTCTTGTAGTAATCAAACAATATGTGACTTTTTCTTCATTAATCAATGCAGTGAAATATGGATTAATGGCGTTACCTTTTGCCTATATATTAAACCTAATAATTGGAGGGGAACCAGGATATGAAGCAAATCTATGGTATTTAATGAAATCATCTGAAGGAGCTTCGTTGATGGATTTCTTTCCCGTATTTTTTCAACAACCTCCATTCCATGTAATCATTGTTATTCCGCTTTCTATTGTAATATTTTTGTTTTTATATCTTCCATTCTACCTTTTTGAGAAAAAATGAGTAAAGTATTTCAACATTATCAATCTTTTTTACGTGCTACCGAGCAAGCAGCCATTGCAGCAGCGCACTTGAGAGGATGCGGTGATGGAAAAATGGCTGATAAAGCCGCAACAGAAGCAATGCGATCTGTATTAAACCAAGAACCTGTGCATACAAGGGTGGTGATTGGTGAAGGAGAACGTGATGATGCACCCATGTTGTTTATTGGAGAAGAATTAGGAGATACAACAAGCGATATGAAGATTGATATTGCTGTTGATCCATTGGAATGCACAAATCATTGTGCACACGATTTGCCAGATGCGATTTCAGTCCTTGCTGCAGCCCCCAAAGGTTCATTAATGGGAGCACCAGATACCTATATGAATAAGCTTTGTGGTAGCAAGGCATTAAAAGGACATGTGAGTCTTACACAAAGTGTATCAGAAAATTTATCTGCTACTGCACAAGCATTAAACAAAGATATTCATGATTTACAAGTGATTGTTATGGATAGAGATCGTCATCAAGATTTAATTGCTGATATCCATTCTGCTGGAGCCAACACTGTGTTAATCAAAGATGGAGATGTTGCTGGTGGATTAAGAGCTGTAGAAGGCGAAGTAGACTTGTTATATGGGATTGGTGCAGCTCCGGAAGGGGTTATTACGGCTACTGCTGTAAAAGCACTGGATGGATTTTTTGAAGGACAGCTCCGTTTTTATGATGCTGAATTTGAAAAAAGAGCTTCTCAAATGTTGGGAGATGATATTCATAAGATTTGGTCTGCAGATGAATTGTGTACTTCGCAAGATGCGTTCTTTGTTGCGAGTGGTATTTGTAGTGGATGGCTTCCTGGTGTTAAATTCCATGATAACAAAGCAATTGTTTCATCTAGAGTAATTTTTGGAGAAACAGGAGAAAGTAAACTCATAACTAATGAATATGATTTATAGGAGAATAAATGTCTGAATTACATACAGTTGCACAACAGATGGTTCAAAAAGGCAGAGGAATACTAGCCGCAGATGAAAGTACAGGCACTTGTACCAAACGATTTGAAGGGATTGGAGTAGAATCGACAGCATATTCTAGAAATTTTTATCGTAGTACACTTTTTACCGCACCAGGATTAGAAAATTATATTAGTGGTGTTATTTTATTTGATGAAACATTTAGACAGCCAATTATTGGAAGCGATATGCTGATTCCAGAATACCTACAATCCAAAGATATTTTACCAGGGATTAAGGTAGATACAGGCGCCCATCCATTGGAAGAAGGTTCCAATGAGAAAAATACAACTGGATTAGATGGATTAGGCAATCGATTACAAGAATACCATAGTCTGGGTGCACGTTTTGCAAAATGGAGATCTGTAATTACCATCGGAGATAATATGCCATCTGACAAATGCATTCTTGCGAATGCGAAGGGTCTTGCTCAATATGCGTTGTTGTGTCAACAGCATCATTTGGTACCAATTGTTGAACCAGAAGTGCTAATGGATGGAACGCATACTATCGATACTTCCTTTGATGT
>CAJWPX010000045.1 GCA_913045065.1 uncultured Fidelibacterota bacterium
TTTTCATTAGAATGGAACCTTTGGTTTAAATTCTTTAGGACGATATACATTTTCAGGTTTTTCAAATTCTTCGATCGTCATAATTGTTTTATTTTTCTTTCCTATCATTTCTCTTTTAATCTTGCAGCCGCACTTATCTCTTAGTAACATTTGAGTTTCATCGTATTTTTCATCCCATTTGTTCTTGAGTAAATATTTATGAAAAAATTCTCTAAAGATAAAATGATGCACTCCTTCATGCGTCCAAACATTTCCAAGTATCATATCTTCTTTGGTGGCCCCTGCTGCTGTACGATCTGTACAATAGTCATCAAGATGATCAATAAGTTGTTCTACTTTAGAAGATCCCTTAGGTGGTTCAATAATTTCTATTCCTGCAAATAATAATTTTATCATTTCATTAAAATCTTTTTTACGAAGACCAGGTGGAACCTTATTAACCTGCTCCATTACTGCTCTTTGAAATAATCGTTGTTCCTGAAGGTAGGAAGTATCTTTAAGTCTTACTCTTTCACCATCAACATTTACATAATAGTAAGGTTCATCTAGATTAATTTTTTGTAGGTCACTTAAATCAGGAAATAAAGATTGACCTCTGACACCATGTTTTCTAATTGAACATAGTTTTTTATCACAATGGTCACACATTGGTTCTTCGTTACATTTAAAACCTAATTCTCGATTTGCATTATATTTTATTTTTTCTTGAATAACTCTATCTTCTAATGGAGGATCAAAATATTTATAATTAAAGGCATTAATATATTTGGTCCATTCTTCAGGCCATTTTCTTTTTGCGTATTGAATATATTGATAAAGAACCCTGTCTCTTCCATCGTTTAATTTATTTTGAGTTAAAGATTCTATACAAGGAGGACCATCACTAAACTCTGATGGAGGTCTTTTTAATTCTAATTTTTCTAATTCTTCGGGAGTTAATCTTTTTATTGCTAAAAAAAATTGTGATATTGTAATAGCTTCTCCTTTAAAATTAAAGGCATATCTTGTAGTTTTTGCTGAATTAAAATATGGTAAGTTTAAGAAATTTCCTGTATCATCTTCTGATTTTAATTCGACTTGTTTAGGGAAAACTTCTGCATTCCCATATCCCAAAAACGCACTAATGGAAGATAGTCTGTCCCTCATTAATTTAGCTTCTACAGGAACTGTAGTAAATAAAAAGATATGGGCTCCCCCACTTTTAGATCGACATACAGTTAAAGGTAATTGATTACTGTTAATAAGATTAATAAGTTTTTTGTGATTTAAATTATATTTGTCAACATCAATACATCCCCATCTACATTTATTGTTTTCATCGATTGGTATGATTCCTAAACTTGGCTCAATACCACTTAAATGATCTTGCCATAACTTATCAATAACAGGGTCACGTTTAACAAAAGATTGTCCTTTGACTTTAGTGCCATCGGCACTTTTCTTTTCGACATAGGTACACCCATGTGCTCGTCTTAATCCAGAAAATAGTTCAACAAAATTTTTCATAGTTGTTTTACGGGGCGGTTTAAGTCTCCCGCGACCGCCCCTTTCTCCTTCACGAAGAAGTTATTAAAACGGTGTTGCCTCTTTAGGTTCTTTAAGTTCTTGAGATCCATGTTTTGCTTGAATGGCGCCTTTAGCGACATTGCTTGAAAACATTTTAGCAATCTCATAAATTCCCTTATCGGTGATAGGTCCAACCTTGGACACATCCCAACCAAACCATGTACCTTTGTCATTAGACTGTTGTACAGTTTTTAGTTTATAAATGTGGCTATATGTTGGCGGCGTAAACAATCCGTTTTTACCCTGCATCTTAATCCCCATCATCATTGAATTCCACTTACGACTAATTTTTAATTGAGTCGCTTTCATAGAAATCAAAGCTGTTGTGGGTGTTTTGCCGAGTAATACTACAAAGTGACTTGCGGTATTTTCAAGATAGTTGCCATTATCTAGCCTATCCTTGAAACTTTTGTCTCTTGTAGTTTTAGGAACGTCGTCTCCTGCGTCATAAATTTTGACTGGAGCGCCTTTACTTTCCCCCCTATCTTGCCACTCTATATACTGTCTTTTGTAAAAGACTGGCAATACTTCTATCCCTTTTTCGCCATCATGTAATTCACCAGTGACGGTGTTAATGATCATGCCTGGTTGTGCACCTTCGACATGTTTAGCGTCCCTTGTGTTTACTTCAGGGGATAGTTGGCCAAGTACTTTTAAGAATGGTAAAGCAAGATCATCCTGCTTTATATTCGAAATACCTTGACCCGCATCAGCTTCAAATAAATTTGTAGCCAATGGTCCTGCATTTTCGCGTTTCGCGATTTGTGCTTCTTTGTTCATGGTTATTGTTTCCTTTTTATTGTTGTTTTATTTCCAATGAATACACTGAAAATTTCCGTTGGAAGGGATTTCCCTCCCTCGATACGCTCACGGACGAGCGCTTTCAGGGTCATAGGCTCAACCTTCAACTTTTGTGTTGGTTGATACCCTTGACCCTTCGCAAGTTCAGCATATGCTGCTGCCTTGTTATCTTCGTTACGTCCAAAAGAAACAGTCATCTCATTCTTGATGATGTCTCCAAGGCCGTTGTCACGAAGCCAGTTAAACGCCTTCTCTTTATTGGCTTGAGTTATAGTGGCGCTATAATTTGTTTTAACTTCAACTGATGATCCATCAGCAAGTTTGAGATAAGACAATCCCATTTCTGATAACATAGTGGGAATAGCTTCTCCAGAAATCTGTTCTAATTCTTGTTTTCTTTGTTTAAGATATTCTTCATTCTGCGCTATGTCTTTCTGTATGATCTGCATTTGTTTTATTTTATTTGCAAGTTTATCAATATTTTCTGTCTTATCTAGTACCTCAGTTTGATCTTGTTCAAAATTAATTTGATTCATCTAAATCTCCTTTCTCGAATAAATTGATGTGAATCGGATAATATTTTCTTTCTTGTTTGTCCCATTTTAATAAATTAAATTTACCGTTAGTTATATCAGAAACAATAGCGACCGCAACTCCAATAATTGCAGGATCTCCTGTTAATAATAAATAATCTTCTTCGGTATAATCTTTTAAACCTTTTCTTAATTTAAAGATTAAAGGACCTGGAGAAAATATCATTTGCGAAAGTTCAGGTAATAAGAATTTAAAAGTACCGTATTCACTGGCCCCTAAAATATTAATTTTAGGCTTACCTTCTCTAGTACCTACAATCTCTTGTATTACATATACAATCGGTGATGTTCTTTTTCTACTTTCTTCCATTGACAAATATATAGTGCATCCTATATAGTAAGTCAATAGAAAGATGAAATATAAATTTAAGACAAAACCATATAGCCATCAATTGGCCGCTTTAGAGAAATCTTGGAATAGAGAGACGTACGCTTATTTCATGGAAATGGGTACAGGTAAAACAAAAGTGCTTATTGATAATGTAGCGATGCTCTATGATCGAGGTAAAATAGATGGGGCTTTAATTATTTCTCCTAAAGGAGTTATGGATACATGGTATTCTCAGGAACTCCCTGCCCACTTACCTAATCACATAGAAAATGTGTCCGTTTTGTGGCAAGCAAATATAACTAAATCTCAATCCAATAAGTTAGGTACTTTATTTAAAACGGATGAAAGACTTCATATTCTTGTAATGAATGTAGAAGCTTTAAGTACTCAAAAAGGTTTATCTTTTGCTCAAAAGTTTTTATTTTCGCATAAGACCTTAATGTGTATAGATGAATCTACTACTATTAAAAATCCTAAAGCCAAACGAACTAAAAATATTATAGCCCTTGCTCCAAGGGCCCAGTACCGTAGAATTTTAACAGGTTCTCCTGTTACTAAAAATCCATTAGATCTTTATAGTCAATGTGAGTTTTTGAACGAAGAACATTTAGACTTTACTTCTTATTATGCATTCAGGAATCGATATGCTGAAATGAAGACATTACATCTTTCGGGCCGATCTATCCAGGTGGTAAGTCATTTTAAGAATTTAGATGAATTAGCAGAACAATTAAAAACGTTTTCATACAGAGTTTTAAAAGAAGACTGTTTAGACTTGCCTGAAAAAATATACATGAAAAGAGAGATCGAACTGTCTGATGAACAAAAGAAGGTTTATGAACAAATGAAAGAAACAGCATTAGCTGATCTTAATGGAAAGCATATTACAACCATGACGGTTTTAACCCAACTCATGAGATTGCAACAAATCACATGTGGTCATTTTGTAGCGGATGATGGTACCATTCAAGAAATAAAGAATAATAGATTAAGTGAGTTAATGGACATTTTAGAAGAGGTAGAAGGAAAAGCGATTATTTGGGCTCATTGGCAAAGAGACGTAAAAAATATTAAAGAAGCTATTACTAAGAAACATGGTCCGTGTTCCGTGGTCGATTATTATGGACTCACGCCCCAGGATCAACGAAAACGCAATAAAGACAATTTTCAGAAAGACCCTAAAGTACGGTTTTTCGTTGGAACACCCCAAACGGGTGGATACGGGCTTACGCTTACTGCGGCTAATACCGTGATTTATTATTCTAATGGTTATGACCTGGAAAAACGAATTCAATCCGAGGACCGTGCACACCGAATCGGTCAAAAGAAATCAGTGACCTATGTGGACATCCTTGCGGAAGAAACGGTTGACGAAAAAATCGTCAAGTCCCTCCGTAAAAAGATTAATATCGCTTCCAAAGTTATGGGCGAAGAACTTAAATCCTGGATTTAGTAGGATATACGCGTGGGGCGCGCAGAAATCTCAGATTCAAGTACTTTGACTTGTTTTTGAAGCCCTCGACGTTTTAATCGATTAATGGCTCTAACATAACCTGC
>CAJWPX010000046.1 GCA_913045065.1 uncultured Fidelibacterota bacterium
GGGTTTTTTGAAGTTAAGGATTGATTGTTTATGCGTATAGAATAGTCAAAAAGCCAATCTACACTTAATGTACCTAATAAAATTACTGCAGACAATGCAATAATTGGAAAACTAATATCTATATTGAAGACCAATACAACCACTGCTAATATTGCCAACACTGCAGTATTAATTTGCAGCCAAAACCTCTTCATGTAAAAACAGTTAGATAAAATCATCAAAATTAATAAACTCAAGAACAAACTAATACCCCAGTTATCGGCAACAATAAGTTGGGCTTGTGAGATTTCATCAGAAGAAATTAGTCGTTGGCTTTGAGTTGAAGAAAGTTTTACTCCACTTTCTAATAATGCTTTCATTGAAGAACCTTCATACATCAATATCACAGCTTTAAAAAAATTGGAAATCGGTTGAATCAAAGCAAAAAATATTAGTCCGCTACTTGTGAAAATTAACATTTGTTTTATTTTGACTGGGGATTTTGACTGGCGAACTATATCCAATCCAATGGCAATCAAAATTATCATGCCAGTCACAACCATTTGCCAAAAGGTTTCTAATTGCGCTAGCGTTAAACCATTATTGATTAACTTGAGCAGAATAATGCCCATAAAAGTGCCCCATAGTGAACCTCTACCTCCAAACAGAGAGGTTCCGCCAATTACCACTGCTGCTATAGCTTGCAGCTCCCACATTTGGCCATAATCAGATTTTGCATAGGGGGCTCTTCCGAGAAAAAGCAAAGCACCTAAAGCAACCGATAAGGTGCAAATTAAATACGCATAAAAATGATATTTTTTTGTATTGATTCCAGCATGTCTTGATGCTGAAGAATTACTACCAATAGCATAAATATACAAACCCAATTTAGTATTATTTATCACCAATGTAAGCAACACAAAAAACAAAATAAAAATTAGCATACTCATTTGAAAAGTTCGAAAATATTCCATCCAAAGACTATCAATCCAACCTCCAAGAGGCATTAAAAATTCTGGCAAGCTATTATTTAAGTAGCCATCAGACAACCACGATAATGGATTAAATCTACCAAAATATTCAAAAGTGTGGTCTAACCTAGGAGTAGCAACTGCTCCCGTACTTAGGTGCCCAACACCTCTCCACAGAGATAGACCGGCCAAAGTCACAATAAATGCTGGCATACCCCAATATGCAATAAACATTCCATGCAAACTTCCCACCATGACTGCAATCATGAAACCAAAACCAATCGCAATCCACGGGTCAACACCCCAGAATGAGGCTACATAACCCATCAGAGCAGCAATTAAACCCATAACTGAACCTACAGACAAATCGATACCCGCAGTAAGTATGACCAGGGTCATGCCACCAGCTATAACTCCGACAGCTGCAGCATTATTAAAAATAGTCATAATATTACTAATATGTAGAAAAGGACGCCCATCAGTTGATAATTCAATAGCAAAAGAAAGCACAATAATTGCTATTAACGCACCAGACCACTCATAATTAAAAAAACGAATTAATTTTGTAATCAAAGAATTGAGAAGTTGGTCAGTTTTCATAAAGATTCTCCTTTTAAATTAAAAATGACAGCTTCTGAGAATTTAAATAACATATAAGGCTAGATTATTTATAATAAATATCAAAAAAAAGAACACAATATATGAAACCAACGTAATTACATAAAGAACTTTTAGTTCCTTATTTTTTGTAAACATAATTTTAAGTACTTTGTTAAATAATTTTAAATGTTTCTGAGATAACTAATAGCCTTTCAAGGAGAATAGAAAAGCTATTAGTCTCAGATGATTGGACTACTTACATTCCAATCATATCTTTATAAGCTTGAACTGTTGCAGGTGTTACTAGAAAAAAGCCTGTATCAATACGACTTTTAACTGCTTTACCTTGAACAGCAGCTACTGCCGCTTTTACACCTTGATAACCCATTTGGTATAACATTTGTGCAGTGTCAACATGAACCCAACCAGCTTCCATTGCTTCAATTGCATCGCCTGCGCCATCAAATCCAACTAGCTTGATTTGGCCTGCTTTGTAACCAAGATTTTCCAACGCAGCTTTGGCACCCATAGTTCCACCATCCCATGCATTAGCAATCATCTTAACATCACTATTAGCGTTAAGAACTGCTTCTACACCAGATTGAGCTTCATCAGAATTCCACTGAGTAGGTACAATTAATACTTTACTATCTGGACGTGCACTAGCGAACGCACTCAAAAATCCGTCACGTCTTTCTTGACCTGTAGTTTGAGCTTGGTTACCAGTTACATAAATGATGGTGTCGCCATTAGCAACCAAAGTAGCAGCAACCGCTCCTTGAACTTTAGCAACTGCTAGATTATCAGTAGCTACAAAAGAGGTTACTTCTGCACCAGTAACACCAGTATCTACAGCAATTATAGGAATACCAGCATTCATAGCATCTTCTACTGCAGGAGCAATTCCTGCAGAATCTACAGGTGCAATAGCAATAGCGGAAGCTTGTTGATTAACTAGATTTTCAAAAACCTCTAGTTGACTTGACAAATCACCTTGAAAAGAAGGGCCGACAGTTATTAGATTCACTCCTTCCTCATTAGCGGCATCAGCCGCTCCTTGGTTAATCATCATCCAGCCAGCATTGGTAGCCGATTTGGTGACATAACCTATTGAAATTTGTGCAATAGTCATTGTTGAAAATGCAAGCACAACAATAGTTACGCACAGTTTTATATAATTTTTCATTTTAATTTAACTCCTAGTTTTATTGTTTTATTATATAATACTAACTAAATCAAATTGATTTAGTAGATTAGATTATAATGCAATTTATACGTTAGTGTAATATTTTTTTAATTTATTTATATAATTTCGAACTAAAGGCAACAAAATATGACTAAACAACCCACTCCCTACGTACTAGAAACAAATAATTTGTGTAAAAACTATGGCGGTATTGAAGCATTAAAGAATGCTAGTTTCTCTATGAAAAAAGGAGAAACCATTGCAATCGTCGGTGATAATGGCGCAGGAAAATCAACATTTGTAAAAAACATTACTGGAGTTGAACAGTCCACTTCAGGCACTGTGAGATTTTTTGGTGAAGAAGCAAATTTTGAAAACCCTTTCGAAGCAAGAAGGGCTGGAATAGAAACGGTTTATCAAAATCTCGCACTAATCGACTTTTTAAATGTAACTGAAAATATGTTTCTTGGTAGAGAACTAACTTTCTTTAATTTTGGATTATTTAGTTGGTTAAATAAGAAAAAAATGAAAAAGGAGGCTAAAAAACTACTGTCAAAGACAAATGTCCATATAAATAATCTAGACCAAAAGTTAGTTAATATGTCTGGCGGCCAACGTCAATGTATAGCTATTGCTAGAGCAGCTGGATGGGGAGAAAAGTTAATTATTATGGATGAGCCCACTGCAGCTTTAGGCGTCAAAGAAACTTCTGCGGTTGAACAGATAATACAAGGCTTAAAGGAAAGACAAATTCCTGTATTAATTATTAGTCATAATTTGCGCCAAGTTTTTGACTTGGCTGACAAGATTTGTGTATTTAGACAAGGGAAAATTGTATCCATGATGGCTACTAAAGATGTAACCGAAGAACAAGTAGTATCTAAAATTACTGGAGCAATAGCTTAATAATATGAATGAAACATTACACTCTCATCGTGGGAGTAATCAAGGAAGTTTAAAGCAATATAACGAAAATACAATTATAAGTTTATTGCGTCAACAAGGGCCTTTAGCTAAGGCTGAAATAGCACGTATAACTCAATTAACGCCACAAACTGTATCTTTAATTTTTAAACGTTTTATAAAGCAAAATATAGTGTTACAAGAAGATTATATATATGGAAAAATGGGTCAACCTTCAGCTCCTTTCAGCCTCAATCCTGAAGCATCGTTTTCTATTGGGATAAGTATTGGAAGACATGAGTTAGATATATCATTAATTGACTTTAAGTGCAAAATTCTTAAGCAATATTCGTTGAGATACGATTATCCTGATGTACAAATTGTTCTAAAAAAGATTGCTAAATCACTAAAAAAAATATTTGATAATTTATCATCAATTCAAAAACAAAGACTGGTTGGAATTGGCCTCGCACAACCAGATAAAATAAGTAAATGGGGAGAGGTTTTCGGAATTGATAGTAATGTCCTTAGTCAGTGGGATGATGTCAATATTATTAATGAAATAAAGACACTTGCTCCTCAACATGATGTAATCAGAATGAATGATGTTTATGCAGCATGTCTAGCAGAACTGTTTTTAGGGAATACTAATAAACATCCTAATTTCCTATACATCTATTTAGGAACTTTTATTGGTGGCGCCATAGTCTTAAATGGACAACTATTTAACACTGACCAGTTAAATACATCATCCATAGGAACTATTCCAATCCACACTGCCAGTGGCCATCGACAATTAATAGGGATAGCCTCATTAAACTCCCTAGAACAGGATTTGAAAAAAACTGGATTCGACCCAAAACTTCTAATTATGGAGAAAGAATTACCGCCAGCAGTACAACTAATGTTCGACTCTTGGTTAGAACATGCTCTTGAAGGGATAAAATGGTCTATAGTCTCAGTCAATTCTGTTATAAGTACTAATCAAGTTGTTATAGATGCACATTTAAGTAAAACTCTAATAGCCGAAATAAACACAAAACTAACAAATTTACTTGACGATTTTCATTGGGAGGCTACCGAACCTACAACTATCGAAAGCGGCTCAATTGGTAAACAAGCTCGAGCTTTAGGCAGTGCAATAATTCCATTTAATAGTGTATATGGATTATCACAAAGTACACTCTTAAAATAAGTTAACTA
>CAJWPX010000047.1 GCA_913045065.1 uncultured Fidelibacterota bacterium
CAAGCCTGGAATGCGATAAATCCATAAAACTGTAAATGCTTTAGTTGAGAAAAAGCAGGCCAAAGTACGATTGATTACCATTATGGAAGACTCTATTTAAAAATTTCCAAAACAACAAAATTATTAATGGCTTCGCTAGAAACACTTTTTATATTTACTCCAGAATTCAAGTCTGAGCTAGTCATAACACCTTTATTTTGATTTTTTTTATCAGTCGATACGGGAATGATTCGTTTAAGATAAGAAGATTTAATGGCAAAATTCACGTGTTCAGGTGCATCCTTTAAATAAGTAAATGATTTTTGAGCCATAGATTTTCCCAATATCAATCCAATTACATTCCCGAGTTCATTAAATAGAGGGCCTCCGTCTTGGCCCTCTTTAACCGCAAGGTCCAGTTGGACTATCTTGTTGCTATTCTCAAGAGCATTTTCTTTAAGAATTTTTCCTTTTGACATAGAAGGGTTGAGGGAATGTAGTTTTGAGAAATCCATTGCATAAACAGTTTCACCTTCTTCGAAATGAGGGTTGTTTTCAAATTCTAATGAATTAAGTAAGTATTTTTCAGGATTAGATAGTTGTAAAACCGCAATTTTATATACAATAAATTCCCGAATTAATATCACAGGTTCTGTTTGATCATCCGGGAATCTCACTCGAATTTTATCAGCCCCCGCTATCGATGAAGCGGTGGTCAATAAGTTCCCTTGTTTCCCAATGAAAAAACCAACGCCAGAAGATTTCCATCCATGTTCAACCGGTATTAACACATCAGTTCTAAAATCCTCTGGATTTAGCCCAAGTTTTTCATAGGCCATTTCGAGATTATTTCTAATTACATCCAAATTAAACTTTGAATTTTTGTCTTTACGATTTTTATAGAATGACTCAGCTTGTTTGAAATGGTTGATTGCTTTAGCACCACTGCCAATTTGAAAATAAAGCACGCCCAAATAATGGTGAGTTTCTGCGGAATCAGGTTTGAGTTTTAGGGCCTGGAGGTATGTTTGGATTGCTTCATTTATTTTTCCTTCAATGAAAAAATTAAATGCCTTATCGTGAAAACCCTGTTGTTGATTCGCTTCATTGGTACTGTGAAAAAAAATACCCGTTAATAGTATTGTGGTGTATAAAAATATTTTTAGGTTAACTTGTTTCACAATTAAATTTAAATGGATCAATGCATAAAGATAGTTTCTTCTATAGTTTAGGCTTGTGGTCTCAGACACTCAAATATGTTTTTAGGTTAGGTAAGTATTTGGGATAAAGGGGAAATGTTGATGTTTATTTTGATTTCCCGTTTCCAGTTCTATTGTTTGTTTGAGTTTTCCTGAGGCGACAAGATTTTTTACTTTAATTATGGCTTTGGGGTTGAAGTCCTTAATTTGATAAAGATTACCCTTATTTTTTAGTTTTCCGTTTACCGCTAAATTAGTATTGGTATCTTTTACAGCTTCAATCATAAGTTTGGTTCCTAAAATAATTGGCTTGGTCATTAAAACGAATTCAGAATCATTTTTGTCTAGAGCAATTGTGTTTTGAATCACAATGTTGCCGTCATCAATTCCTTTCCCTACAAAGTGCACAGTTGCTCCTAAGAATTGAGGTTTCAAATCATAGATGGGCCAGAAATTACAGGAAGAACCTCGATAATATTGTGATAAGCCAACATGAAGGTTCAAAATTCGATCTGGATATAATTTTAGGTATTTTGAACCCAGCAGACTGGTTCCAAAAATAATTATTTTGGTTGGGTTGAGTTTTTGAATAAGTTGTAAGGTTTTGTCGCTATTTAGAAAGCCTTTTTTAATGTAAAATATTTTCGGATTCTTTTGAGAAATATTATTTTCATAAACTTGCAACAAGGATTTTTCGGTTTTATCACGAATTAAGAAAAACTCATCCCACGTTTTTCTTTCTTCGTCTGAGTTGAAGGGTGGGTCTGGATATTGAACATTTTCAATAAAAACTGCAGACAATTCAAACTGAGAACCCAATTGGTTTAGAAAATACTTATGCGTCAACTGGTTTCCTGTTATCACTAATAATTTTTGAGAGGTCATGGGGTTAGATATACTCAAAAAAAATAAAAAAAATTCGGGCAGGCTATAACTTAAGATTCACCTGTAAAATTGAATTTATTAGAAATTCTAGTTAGTGAATGGTCTATGATTAGTTTGATTTTAAAACTTTAAAGTTTCTAATACCTTGAATAATTTTAATAGAAAAAATAGGAGAGTGGTATTAAACTTGGTTTTTATTTATCGAGGTATAGAATTTTATAGGCCGCCATGGCTTTGTAAACACCGCTTTTTATGGCTCTTACGGATAAGGTTGCTCCACTAATCGACAGAATCTCATTTGAGTTAGAAGAGGTGTCTTTACCATAAAACTGGCTACGAAAAGATTTGTATCTGACCTCCCACCCTTGGGGTTCTCTGTAGACCATGATTTCTACATCGCGAACCGTTCCATCTGTATTGAGAACTGTCATGAAAGTAATGGGGAATGATTTCCCGATAATGTTATCAATTAACATGGATCCCATAGATTTCCCATTTTTTATTCCGGTATAAAAGGTGAATCGCGTTTCATAGATTTTATACATGTAAATTTCTTCGATCGCACGAATTTCCTCTTTAGTTGGCCAGAGTCTTTCTTTTTTTATTTCGTCTGCTCCAGGGAAAGCTATTTCAAATGCCTGTTTTTTGGTAAGGTATACTTGAAGTTGAAATTTCTTTTCTTCTTCGGCGAAGGCAAAAGTAGATAAAAATACAAAGGAAACCAGACTAAAGGAAAATGTCAGGTAAAAGTTACGGGACCGGAAAGGGATAATCATATTATTTAATAGGTTGACCATCAAATTTATGACTCAGTTTTTAAAATTAAGGAAAAATTAAATATTATATGTTGATGTGTCTATTAATTTTCTAGATTTTTTTTTCTATTGTCCGAATGACTTGTCTTAGTAGGAAAAGGCTGATTCGATGCGATGTCTTGTGACATTGTAGAAAAATTCTTTATTTGTTCTGCTAGAAGTTGGATTTTTGTATCAAGTATTGAGATATGTTTGTCGATTTTACTGGTGTCGTCTTTTGTTTTTGGGTTTTTGTATATAGTTTTACATTTTTCAAGATGTATATTTATATGATTGACCATGTCATTGATATCTTCATTATCAAAGGATTCTGACATATCGATTATCCGATCAATTTCTGTTTCTTCATCTAAAGTTTTATTTATAGAAAGTTTAGTTTTTTTAATTTTTTTGCGATAAGAAATAATCATTAATCCAGAAATAGCTAAGCCGATCATTCCAATAGTAGCTATGTCTACCAACCAGTAAAAGTATGTTCCAAAAAATCTTCCCGTATGAATTTCGGTAACTAACTTACCAAGATCCATTTTAAAATCTTTTTTTGGCACTGTATTGCCTGATTCTCCTAAATTGACAAAACTCCAAAGAGCTCCATTGTTTTTTGAGATAAATAACCCTGTCTCCGACCCGGCAAGGAGAAGCGAAGCCTGGTTATTGGAAGCAGTAATAGATAAAATTTTATTAATTTGACTTATTTCTAATTTGCCTTGTTTCGCTAGGTTTTTTTTGTGCGGTGTGATTTTCAACCACGTATCGCCGCTGTTATTTGAATAAAATAGTCCTTTAGTAGAAGTTAGAAAGATACCAGTGTTGTCCTTTGTGTCTATAGCTAGAGAAAAAATATTTTTTGTGTTTTTATTTTTATCCTTGATCCAATTTCGTCCTCCATTGAATGATTTGTAAAAACCATTTTTCGTCCCAACAAAAATAAACTCTGGATCTGTATTAAGGGTTATGACGCTAGATATGTTATTAGGGAGTTCGGTCCATTTTTTTTCCCACTCTCCACCATCATTGTTGCTTCTAAAAACACTATTTTTTGTGCTTATTATGAGTTGATCTGGGTGGGCGGCAGAAAATTGAACAGTTTGAATATTTTTATTTTTTAGAGTTCCATTACCTGCAAGTTCCCAAAGATCCCCTCCTTCATGTGAGACGAATAGACCACCTTGGGTGGCAGCGTAAATAGTTTCCGCTTGGTTGGGGTCAATCAGAAGATCGTTAATAAAGACACTTGTTAAACCACTGGCTTGGTCGAACCACTCATTCCAGTTTTCACCTTGATCTTCTGATTTAAAAATGCCTTTAGGAGTGCCCGCATATATTTGCTGGGGATCTTTTGGATCTACTGCTAGTGCGCGAATATCCTGACTGAATAATCCTTGCTTTGATTCTGTCCAGTTTTCACCTGAGTCAATAGAACGAAATAAGCCATGATCTGTTCCTGCAAAAAGTACGGGTTGTTTCTCATTAGGAATATAAGTAAGAGATTGAATAGACCGATTTATTCCAGCTATATGAAAATATTTTTCGGGAAGAAATTGGCCTCCTACCATTCGTTTGCTGAGTTCTAATGAATCTGTATGCATCAACAGGATGCCGGAGACCGACAGAACAATCACAAAAAGAAAACAGGCCAAACCCAACCACTTGTGGAGAGTTCGGGTTGGTTTAAAATAGAAGGTGCTCAAGGAGATTCTTGTCCTTTTTTCTTCGGCATAATCGCGAAGCCCA
>CAJWPX010000048.1 GCA_913045065.1 uncultured Fidelibacterota bacterium
AAAGTAACAATTGGTCCATATTTGGATAACAAATTCTACTATGATTTTGATGTTGAAACTCCTTTTTCTGAAGAAGATTTAAGTAGCATTGAAAAAGAAATGCATAAGATATCTAAAGAAAATTGTGAGATTACACATGAGGTAAAATCAAGAAAAGACGCAATAAGCCTATTTAAAAAGATGAAAGAATCTTACAAAGTTGAGATTATTAATGACTTAGAAAAGAGTGAAATATTAAAAGTTTATTCACAAGGAGAATTTACTGATCTTTGTAGAGGACCACATGTTCCTTCAACCGGCATTATAAAACATTTTAAATTACTTTCTTCTTCAGCGGCTTACTGGAGAGGAGATGAAAAGAATCAGACATTGCAACGGGTTTATGGAACATCTTTTCCTAGCGAAAAAGATTTAAGAAAATATTTAACAATGTTGGAAGAACAAAAGAAACGTGATCATCGTAAAATTGGAAAAAAACTTGATTTATATTTCCACGATGAAGAAGTAGGTCCTGGATTACCGTTATGGACTCCGAATGGTGCAGTTATTATTGATGAATTAGAAGCCTTAGCAAAAGAAAAAGAAGATGCTAGTGGATACAAGCGTGTCCGTACACCACACATAACAAAAGGGGTCTTATATGAGAAATCTGGTCATTTGGAACACTACACTTCGAGCATGTATCCTGCAATGGATGTAGATGGTCTAGACTATTATATAAAACCAATGAATTGTCCTCATCATCACAAGATTTATGCTAATACTCCAAAGAGTTACCGAGATTTGCCTTATCGTTTGGCAGAGTACGGAACATGTTATCGTTATGAGAAGTCAGGCGAGCTTTTTGGATTAATGCGTGTAAGAAGTATGCAGATGAATGATGCACATATTTATTGTACAGAGGATCAATTTAAAGAAGAGTTTATTGGCGTGTGTAACCTATATATGGAATATTTTAAAATTTTTGGTATTGAAAAATATGAAATGCGACTTGGTCTTCATGATCCAACAGGATTAGGTAAAAAATATATTAATCATCCTAAGCTGTGGAAAAAAACAGAAGAAGATGTTAGAAATGCACTAAAAGGCGCTGGATTAAAATTTGTTGAATCAGTTGGAGATGCAGCATTTTATGGTCCAAAAATTGATGTGCAAGTATGGAGTGCAATTGGAAAAGAATTTAGCCTTGCAACCAACCAGGTTGATTTTGCAGTTCCTGAACGTTTTAATTTGACTTATACTGATGATGACGGTTCATCCAAAACACCATTATGTATTCATAGGGCTCCCCTTGGAACACATGAACGTTTTATCGGATTTTTAATTGAGCATTTTGGTGGAGACTTTCCATTATGGTTGGCACCGAAACAAGTATCCATTTTACCCGTTTCTGATAAATACAATACTTATGCTGATCAAGCGTGTAGTGAATTAAAAAAACAGGGAGTAAGGGCTGAAGTAGACAATCGTTCAGAAAAAATTGGTGCTAAAATTAGAGATGCAGAACTACAAAAAATTAATATTATGCTAATTGTTGGAGAAAAAGAAGTTGATGGTAAAATAGTAACAGTTAGAAGAAGATTTGTCAAAGAACAAGAAACACTTTCATTGGATAAATTTTCCAATGGAATTAGAAAAGAAATTAATGAAAGGAGAGTTACGAATTAAGAATAAAAGAATAAGAGTAAATGAAAAAATCTATGCAGACGAAATTCGTTTGATTGATAATAATAAAAATCAAGTAGGGGTTGTCAAAGTCCCTGAAGCATTAAGGTTAGCAGAAGAAGCTAATCTTGATTTAGTCGAAATCTCACCAAAAGCAAAACCACCTGTATGCAAAATAATGGACTTTGGAAAATACAAGTATGAAGAAAAGAAAAAAGCACAACAGGCTCGTAAAAATCACCATGTTATTAAAGTAAAAGAGCTAAGAATGAGGCCTAATATTGGAGATCATGATTTGGAAAATAAATTAAAAATGGGGAAAAAATTCCTAAGTGAGGGCTGTAAGCTCAAATTAAGCATCATGTATCGTGGTCGAGAAATGTCTAGACAAGATTTAGGTGATGCACTTTTAGAAAAAGTTGTGTTAAATTTAAGCGAAGTTGCAGAATTGGAGAAAGATAGTCCTATGATGGGAAGAAAAAAATCTATAATATTAGCTCCTAAATAAGGGTATTTTAATGCCAAAACAGAAAACAAGAAAAAGCGTATCAAAACGATTTAAACTGACAGGAAGCGGAAAAGTTAAACGCAACCATGCAGGGCATAAGCATATGTTAATCCGTAGAGATAAGGATGTAAAACGCGCAGCAAAGAAATCAACTCTTGTTGCACCTTCTGACAAGAAAAAAGTCATAAAAATGATGGGAAAATAGGTTAACAATGCCAAGATCTAATAGTTCAGTTCCAAGACATAGAAGACATCGTAAGACTGTCAAATTAGCCAAAGGATATTTTGGAGCAAGAAGTCGCAATTATAAAACTGCTAAAGATGCAGTAACTAAAGCAGGATTGTATGCATATAGAGATCGTAGACAAAAGAAACGTCAGTTCAGACGTTTATGGATTATACGTATTAATGCTGCTGCAAGACTGAACGGATTGTCATATTCGAATTTTGTACATCTATTAAAGGAGAAGGGCGTTGATTTAGATAGAAAGGTGTTAGCAGATTTAGCTGTTAATAATCCATCTGTCTTTGAAGACCTCGTAAAATATCTGAAAAAATAACATAAAAGGTGTCCATGGATAAAGCTATTAAGAAAGTTAAGACATCTTTTCAATCAGACTTAAAATCTTGTAAAACATCAGAGGATCTTGAACAACTTCGTATTAAATATCTAGGTAGAAGAGGACAATTAACTGATCTGTTTAATCAATTTGGTACTCTTAGCAATAAAGACAAACCCAAATATGGAAAAACCTTAAATGTTCTCAAGTCAGACCTTACAACATCTTATAATGAAAAACTAACTGTACTCAATTTAGATCAGGGAAACGACGATAAAAGAGATTTTTCATTACCAGGATATGCATTGCCAAAGGGAAATATCCATCCTCTTGAACACGTTACAGATGAAATCAAATCTATTTTTCAATCAATCGGATTTTCAGTGGCTTATGGTCCAGAAATTGATGATGATTACCATAATTTTGAAGCGTTAAATGTACCTAAACATCATCCTGCAAGAGATATGCAAGATACCTTTTTTATTGATTCAGATATAGTGTTACGCACCCATACGTCTAATGTCCAAATTCATTTGATGGAAAATCAAGATCCACCTCTTCGACATATTTGTTGTGGAAGGGTATTTAGAAATGAAGCAGTTAGTTATAAAAGTTTTTGTTTATTCCATCAAGTAGAAGGATTGGTTATTAACGAATCATCTTCATTTGCAGAAATGAAAGGAACTTTAGAATATTTTGCAAAAGAGATGTTTGGAAAAGATACAAAAATGCGTTTCCGACCAAGTTATTTTCCGTTTACCGAACCAAGTGCAGAAGTTGATATTTGGAATGATAAATTAAACCAATGGATGGAAATTCTTGGATGCGGAATGGTTAACCCAAATGTTTTAGAAAATGTTGGATATGACAGCGAAAAATATCAAGGCTTTGCCTTTGGTATGGGAATAGAACGCATTGCAATGATTAAGTATGGCATTAGAGATATTAGACTATTCTATCAAAACGATAAACGATTCTTGGAGCAATTTTAATGAAAGTGTCTCTTCCATGGCTTAAGCGTTTTGTAAACTTCAAACAGTCTGCATCTGAATTAGCTGATTTATTAACAATGCTAGGGTTTGAATCTGAAGTTGTAACTGATTTTTCTGTACTTCAAAATATTGTTGTAGGAGAGGTGGAATCGGCTAAAAAACACCCAAATGCAGACAAATTGAAGTTCTGTATAGTGAACGATGGTAAGACAACCCATGAAGTAGTATGTGGTGCGCCTAATGTTGCTACAGGCCAAAAAATTGTTTTTGCTAAAGTTGGTGCAGTATTACCGGGAAATTTCAAAATTGGCAAAGCAAAAATTCGGGGGATTGAAAGCAATGGAATGATTTGTTCAGAGGAAGAGCTTCGAATCTCAGAAGAGCATGATGGAATTATGGTATTAGACTCAGGAATAGAGAATGGCACTAATGTTGCCGATATTTTAGGACCAATGTATGATGCAATTGATATTGATATTACTCCTGATAAAGCGTTTGCATTAAGTCACCGTGGTATTGCTCGAGAACTTGCAGCAAAACTTAATAAAAAACTTAAAAGTCCACTTAATGCAAAGAGAGTAATTCCCGATTCAAAAGATAGGGTAAAAGTTATTTTAGATAAGAAAGGTGGCTGTACCCGCTATGTTGCAGGAATTGTTAATAATGTAAAAGTAGGACCTTCACCACAATGGTTATCGGATTATTTAAAGTCAGCGGGTCAAAAAAGTATTAATAATC
>CAJWPX010000049.1 GCA_913045065.1 uncultured Fidelibacterota bacterium
ATTAAACTGCAATGGCCAGATGAGAAGAAAAAAGAATATGCAGATTATATCATTGAAAATAACTCTTCTCTTGCTAATTTTGAATCTGAGGTTGAAAAACTAATACAAACAATTATTAATGATACTAAATCGTAAATCCATAATTATAATACTATTATGTTTTATTTTTATTAATTGTTCTAATAAAGATAGTACGACAATCTACCCTACTGGTTTTGTAGATCCTTCTGATAGTAGCGGTGGTAGCGGTGGTAGCGGTGGTAGCGGTGGTGGTGATACTACTGAACTTGATGTACAGCTAATGTACCCATTAGATGACCAAACCAAGTTATTTTCAACGACTTGGGGAGCTCATCAACGTACCTTTATTGTGCATGTACCACCAAACTTTGATTCAAACTATTCTATTCCTTTGTTATTTGTTCTTCATGGATATACTAGTAGTGCCACTGCTATTCATAGTTATTCAGGATTTGATCAAATTGCTGACCAGGAAAACTTTATTGCAGTTTATGTGCAGGGGACTACAGATCTTACCGGTACCACTGGTTGGGATGTTAATGTAGTTGGTACATTTGATGGTGTAGATGATGTTGGATTTTTTAAAGCATTGATTCAATATTTTAAAACAGATTATAATATTAATTCCGATAAAATTTTTTCATGTGGGATGTCGTTAGGAGGGTTTATGAGCTATAGGCTTGCTTGTGAACTTGAAGAAATTAATGGAATTGGTTCAGTGACAGGTTCACATGCTGTATACTATACTTGTAATCCACCAAACAAAAAGAATATTATTCATTTTCATGGCAACGCTGACGCCGTTGTTCCCTATTATGGTACTTCTTGGTCTGTGCCAGTAGAGACTGTACATGATTTTTGGGCTAATAACAATAATTGCCAGGATCAATCTCAAATAACCGTTCCAGATTTTAACAATGATGGCCTGCAATCTACCCAATTTATTTCTTATAATTGTGATGAAAACACTGATGTGGTTCTCTATAAAATGGAATATGAGGGGCATACTTGGTTTCATCAAGATTGGGGAGATGATTTAAATAGCTCTGAATTAATTTGGGAATTTTTTAAAGATAAATAATTAAAATAATTCGTTTGTTAAGCAATGTACTGATCCACCGCTTAAGTTAAATTGTGATACACTAGTTGCAATAAATTCAATTTGATTTGTACTAACAAATTCCATAATTCTTTTATCTTCAATCATACTTGTTCCCACTAAAAGACCAGGAAGAGTTAAGCAATTCATTGCTGTTCTGGCATTGAGAGATTCTTCTTTATTTGAATGGTGTTGGCTTAATAGTTCCCAATTATGCTGTTTACACAATGCTCGTAGTAATTTGTAATTATTATCATCAAACACTTCTTTTGCACACATCAAAGCAATACAATTATTACTAGAATCAAATATGGGAGAAATTGCAGTATCGAGATGATATCCTTGTGAATATATCATGTGGAGTGAATTTACTCCCATTAATTCTGCCATTGTTTCAGCCCCAGCTTTGTTATTACGAGAACATCCAGACAACAAAATATTTTCATTAGGTAAATAAAAAAATTCACCTCCTTCTGCAATACATTCATTTTTTGGAAGTATTTTTATAGTATACCCTAATTCTCTCAATGTATCTTTTACGAAATCTGTTTCTTCCAAGCGTTGAGGAAGACGCATATTGCAAATAACAATTTCTTTATTTTGATTACATAGGAAATGATCTCTTGTAAATACAAAGTCAAATTTGTTGGCATTTTCTAATTGTTCTGAAAAAGGAATCAATATAACATCAAATTCTAAATCACTAATAACTTTTACCAATGCTTTATGTTCTTTTATTACACGGGTTTGATTGGGTACAACTCCCGCTTTCATCATATCATTATCAGGGTATGCTGTAATCCCGTCTCCCCACCAAGCTATTGATGGAAGTTCACTCATTACAATTTTTATTTTTTCCATATTGACTAAGAGAATAAACTTACAATTTTTAAATTAGATTTATAAAGCTAAATTCCGACAGTTATGCATTCTGATATTTTAACAGTAAAAGACTTAGATCGCTATTTACCTGCTATTAAAACAAACGAAGACATGCGATTTAAAAATAAATTGTCTGAAGGAGTCTTTCTATCAGATGCAATTGATGGTCTTGTTGAACTCCCTGATGAATCAATTGATTTAATCATTACAGAACCTTCGAATGGGCCTAAAAACGAGAAAACAAAGAAAAGTTCTCCAACATATACAAATTATTTAGATTGGATGGAAGTTTGGCTCACAGAATCAAGTCGTGTAATAAAATCCACTGGTGCAATCTATATCTTTTGTCCTTGGGAGTCTTCTGGCATGTATCATTCTTTATTATCAAAAAAATTTCATGTGCAATCACGTATTACTATAGAACGCAACAATAAAAATTCTGATTCTAATAAATCTAAATGGGAAAATGAACTATTTGATATATGGTTTGCTACCAAAACAAACGATTATATTTTTAATCAGAATTATGTGGTAGATGGTAAGATATTAGAAAATGAAAAAAACCAAGATTCAAAAAGTAATTTATGGTTCCATTTAGATTATTATGAAGCTATTAACAGAATATTAAAATCTAGCAGTTTTAAATTGAATTGGGTACTTGATCCATTTATGAATTCTGGAAGCGTTGGTTTGGTATCTAAAAAATCTGGAAGAAGATTTATTGGTTTTGAATCCAATCAAGATAAATTATTACTATCTATGAAACGAATAAATGAAGGGGAATAAGAAATGTTTGATCAAATTCAAAATGATATGAAAATTTCTTTAAAAAATGGAGAAAAAGTCAAAGCTAACACTCTAAGATTATTAATTTCAAAATTAAACAATAAAGCAATTGAAGTTGGATCTTCATTAGATGACAAACAAATTTTACAAGTAATACAAAAAACAGCTAAACAACACAAAGAATCCATCCGAATGTATAAAGATGGTAATAGGGAAGACTTGGTAGAGCAAGAACAAGCCGAGCTTGATATTGTAGAGAAATACTTACCATCAATGATGAGCGAAGAAGAAGTAAATATTGTTGTTGAATCTATCATTCAAGAAACCGGTGCAACTACAATGGCAGATTTTGGAAAAGTGATGCCTCAAGTTATGAAAAAAGGTGCAGGAAAGATTGATGGTAGCATCGCCCAATCAATCCTGAAATCAAAATTATCTTAAATAGCCATGGTTATTGATATTCTTTTTTCAATTCTGATTTTATTCATTGGTATTGCAGGTAGTAGAAAGGGATTTTTAGATGAAATTTCAGAATTTATTGGTATCGGTCTTGCAATATGGCTAACAATATCTTTTTATATAGATTTAACTGTAAAATTATATTCTTTTATTAGTATTCCTACAGGAGTAGCACAGTTTGTTTCTGCAGCTATTATTTTTATTATTACTATTATTGGAATTAGATTTATCACAAGCGTTTTATCTTTTTTTTATGAAGATTCAAATATTTTTTCAGTTGCAAATCAGTTATTTGGGTTTTTATTTGGAATCTTAAAAGGAATGCTGTTATTAGTTATTTTTTTATGGTTTTTTGATAGTTATATATCAAACAATCTATATACTATGCTTACAGAAGAATCAAAAATTATTTCTTTACTTAATCCCATGAAAGATTGTATTAATCAAGCAATAACAATACCTTTGTAATATGGGAAGAATTGCAAAAGAAACCATTAATAGAGTTTTAGATGAAGTAGACATCCTTGACGTTATTTCACAATATGTAGATCTCAAAAAAAGAGGAAAAAACTATTTTGGTTTAAGTCCTTTTAGATCAGAAACAAAACCTTCATTTAGCGTCGCTGCTGACAAAAATATGTGGTATGATTTTGGATCAGGTCAAGGCGGGAATGCAATCCAGTTTTTAATAGAGCATGAACGCATTAGTTTTGTAGAAGCAGTAAGATTGCTTGCAAAAAAATATGGAATTGAAATAATAGAAATTGGTAATAAAGAACAAGATAATCTTTATGATCAATTATATGAAATTCATGAAATAGCATGTATTTATTTTGAAAACAATATTAAATCTGCTAAAGCTAGTAGTGGTAAAAAATATCTAAAAGAAAGACAGTTTAGTGATGCTACTATTAAAAAATATCGATTAGGAATTTCTCTTGATAGTTGGGATAGTTTATTTAAAGAAATAAAAGGAAAATTTGATGAAGATATTTTAAAAAAATCTGGTTTATTTTCTGAGTCCAAAAAGGGATTAGTGGATCGGTTTAGAAATAGACTAATGTTTCCATTTTTTAATCTTTCAGGTAAAATAATTGGCTTTAGCGGTAGAACTTTGTCTTCAGATGATGATGTAAAATATCTTAATTCACCCGAAACATTTTTATTTCAAAAAAGCAAAATTTTTTATGG
>CAJWPX010000050.1 GCA_913045065.1 uncultured Fidelibacterota bacterium
GGTTAAGGTATGCATCACGCCCCTTTTGATTGTCTGGATAGTAAAATTGTGGATCCGTACGCATAAATTCAAAGAAGTCCTGTAATGTTCCTTCAAATTGGGTTGCTTCCATAATCCCATAGATTTCCTGATGAATACGTTCTACTTCTTGTAATCCCGTTGCATGTATTTGCTCAGGCGTTAATCCAAGCGTTGTATATCCATCAAGTTGGAATTGGTAATATTCTGCTCCATCTTTGTATTTCCATACCCCAAAATTATCAGTTGCTTTTGTTTCTTGTGTAGAAAGAAAATCAATTATTTTTTGATAGGAACTCTTCACAATAGTTACAAGGATAGCTTCGGCTTCACTTAAGTAACGGGTTTTAACAGGACCAGATAAGTCTAATTTATCAAGTTTTTTACTAAAATCATCAAAGAGAACATTCCTCTTTTTCACATCTTCAAACGGGTATCCAGAGATGATATTTTGAGAGACTTTAATAGCCTGCGGATACACAAATTGTGGAGCAACAATATTCAAATCTTCCCTAAACTTTAATTCCCTAATTAAATCATCCATCAATGGTTCAATATTGCGTAATCGCTTTAAATAATCTTTTACATCCTCTTCATCATCAACATTGTGATAATTAATTAAGAAAGATGGAATGGAAGAGTGTTTTCCTCCTCGATGTGTGACTGGATATGAATTAAAAATATAGTCATTAGATTCGATTTGTCTTTCAAACCTTCTTTCAATTAATCGATAGCTAATTTTGGTAGCTTCGTCTAATTTGTCATAATCAATAGTATCGTGTAAATATTTTAAATTATAGATACCTTTTCTTATCTTGCTTCTGCGTTGTTCCCAAGTAATATCATCCCATTGATCGTAATTAGATTTATAGCCTAAACGTGTCTGAAATTCAGGGCTTTCTTGTACCTGGTCTAGAAAGACAGATTCAAAAAATTGGTTGGCTTCTTTGATCTCATCTTCACTGACTTTTGTCCCGGTACATCCGATAAAAAATAATAGTAAGAGTATAAAAAATTTCTTCATAATTCTTCCTTTAATTTAAAGACAGCTCCGCAGATAGAACGGTGTTTTCCACCAACATTGCTATTGTCATTGGACCAATTCCTTTTGGTACAGGTGTTAATGCACTTGCCTTCCCCATTACGCTTGCTTGATTAATATCTCCGACAATAGTTGATTTTCCATCACGTTCTATACGATTAATTCCAACATCCACTAAACAAGCTCCTTCTTTAATAAAAGAGGCATCTAAAAATTCTGGTGAACCCATTGCAGCCACAACAATATCTCCTTGGGTTGTAAATTGTTTAAGATCGCTAGTTCCGCTATGGCATATCGTTACTGTTGCATTCCCTAATGATTTAAGACTTGAAAGCACAGATACCGGTCTACCAACAATATTACTTCTTCCTACGACTACGACATGTTGTCCATGCAATTTGATATTAAAATGTTCTAGTATATACATAATCCCCTTAGGGGTACATGGAACAAATCTTGGTGTTCCTATCGATAACAATCCAGCATTTTCAGGATGGAACCCGTCTACATCTTTTGTTGGACTAATTGCGTGAATTATCTTCTGACTATCAATATGATTTGGGAGCGGTAATTGTACCAAAATTCCATGAAATGTATCGTCATTATTAATCTGATTAATTAACCTTAATAATTCTTCCTCTGATACGTCTTCTTCAAGACGATGAATTTCTGATTTTAACCCAAGTGAATCAAATTTTTTCGTTTTGTTACGAATGTAGATCTGAGAAGCAGGGTTTTCTCCAACAAGAATAGCTGCTAATCCAGGAATAATTTGCTTTGATTTTAACGCATCTATCCTTGCATGCAAACTATCATAGAGTGCACTACTCGCTTCTAATCCTGATAAAATTACTGTATCAGACACTTAAACTCTCCTTTTACTTAAATAACTTGATCAATACGTTGAATTAAAGATTCGATTTTTGATTCTACTTCTCCTTTAAAAGAGTATTCTCCTCTTCTAGCATTGAAAAGCTCATCAGAAATATTCATGGCCGCTAAAATTGCAATTTTAGATGCATTTAATCCAGAAGGAACTGATTTCTGAATTTCAGCCATTTTTCTATCCACATAAGCTGCTACTTCTTTTATATATTTCTCTTCAGTTGTAGCTCTAATTGAATATTCCTGTCCAAAAATTCTAACCTTTACTAGTTTTGGTTCTTTGTTTTCCATAATTTTTCCTTTTATTGGTCTCTTAATTTAGCATTAAATTTCTTCAAAACAATATCTATAATCTCAGCAATAATAGAAGTTACTTCATTATCTTCAAGTGTTTTCTTAGGGTTCTGAAAGTACAACTTGAACAGCACGCTTTTCTCATTTTTTAGCTCTTTTGATTCAAATACATCTACAGGAACTACTTCCTTCAATAAAGATTGGTTGACATTCTTTATTGTAGTACATACTTGTGCTAATTCTATGCTGTTATCCATTATAAAATTTAAATCTCTGTTTACTATCGGATATAATACAATATCTTCTGCTTTAATATTATAATTAAAACATTTTTTAAAATTCTCTGTATTAATATCCATAATACATACATCTGTCCTGTATAAAATATCCATTTCCTTTAAAAATCCTTCATTTATAATACCTAGCGATCCAATCAAATTCTTCTGAGAATCTACTATGTTATAAAAAGTGTCACAATATGAATGTGACTCTTTGATAAATTTTATTTTTACCTTCAATAAATTGTTAAAAATATTCTCTGCTAATCCCTTCAATAAAAAGAAATTTCCTTCAATTGGATTAAAATGAACATTTGGCTCAGCAAAATCACCATGCACTAGACAAGAAAAAGCATTTTTTTGATCAATATCGTCCAGGGTATCCCCTTTTTTCTCGAACACCGTTCCTTGCTCATAGAGTAATACATTTTGTGTACCATTCTTATAGTTAAAATCAAGTGTTTTAAGTAATCCTTGATGTAGGGAAGTTCGTAAAACATTCATTCTATCAGAGGAAGGATTCATAACAGAGATAGGTTCTAATCCAAATTTTGCTATATTATCTCTTTCTTCAAGGGAATTATTATAACATTGTTGAAATCCAACAGATGATAAATACTTCTTTAAGTTAGATAAAGGACGTTCTTCGTCTTCTGCATACTGCATTTGAGAGGAAAAACTATAAGATGAAGCAATATTATCATATCCATAACAACGCAATACTTCTTCAATTAAATCAGCTTCATTTACAAGGTCTCCTCTAAAGGAAGGAATCGTGCAAATCCACTTCTGTGTATCAACACTTTTATTGGTCTTTTTTCCTGCTATTCTAGGAATAAATTCTTCTGGAAGACTATCAGAATGATTTTTCTTAAGCATGTTAGCTAATTCTGATAAAGTTTCTTTTGATCCAAACCTAATATCACGACGATAACTACTTGCATTTTTTCTCGTAATTTCACCAATAACTTGTAAATGATCCACGAGATTGCGCATAAAGGGTCTAAATTCTGTTCTTATTCTCATAGATTCTAGTTTATTCGGGTTTGAAAGAATATCTGCTACATTCATAGGAATAACGCTCTCTCCCCTGGTCTGACAGTCAATATGTAACCCAGAAAGAATATGTTTTACTTTCTTACTCGGAATATTAAATCCAGTATATTTCGATAGTTTTTTATGTGAAAGTGTTATCTTGCGTGGTTTTAGATCAAATGTACATTGATCTGTGACAATAGAACCTAGTTCTCCTCCAGCAATTTCTTCCATAAGCCTAACAATCATATAGAATGCATCCAGAGTAACATCTGGGTCTGCTCCTCGCTCGAACCTTCTAGAAGCTTCTGATAATAAATTTAACTTTTTTGATCCTTTTCTGACGACAATAGGATCAAAATAAGCACTCTCAATCAATACATTAGTTGTGGTATCTGAGACAGCACTCTCTTTTCCACCGATAATTCCCGCTAAAGCAACAGTGTTGACGGAATCGGTAATAACCAAGTGATCAGAATCTAATACATATGATTCGTCATCAAGAGCAGCAAATTTTTCTCCTTTTTTTGCCCATTTTACTTCAATAGTTGGTTCAGATAATTTATCCAAATCAAAGATATGGGTTGGATGTCCAATTTCAAGTAACATAAAATTTGAAATATCAACTAGATTATTAATACTTTTTTGACCCGCTGACTTTAAATAATCCGATAACCATTGTGG
>CAJWPX010000051.1 GCA_913045065.1 uncultured Fidelibacterota bacterium
AGCTGTTGATGTATCTGGAGTTGAATTATATCTTAGACATATGTTAGAGGCTAGAGATATGCAATTTCCTCTTGAACTTGCATATACTTATACAAATACAGAATTTAAGGAATCTTTTGATGGTGATTTCTGGGGAGATGTATCGTCTGGCGATGAACTTCCATATGTTCCTAGTGATATGTTGTATCTGAATGTTGGCGTAAATACTGGTTTAGTATCAGGGAATGTATCTTTAAAACACACCGCAAAAATGAGAACAACAGCGGGATCAGGTAGTTTTGATGAATCAAGTTTTACAGATGCATTTACTGTGGTTGATGCTTCTGTTAATTATGATCTTAAAAACAATATAGTTCTCTCACTACATATTAAAAATTTGCTTGATGATAATGGGGTTGTTGCAAGAAGACCATATGGAGTTCGTCCAACTATGCCTAGAACAGTATCTCTTGGACTTTCATATACTTTTTAAGCTGTATTTATTAAAAAAAAGTATTATTATCACGGGTGCATAATAGGCTCATATATATCTTATTTTTCGGATTTTTATACTCTCAAAGTTTTTTAGACTTAACTCCGCGTCCATTATACAATATCAATAAAATTAATACTCCAATTACGCTTGATGGACAGTTAAATGAGTCGGTTTGGCAATCTGCTCAAATTGCTACAGGGTTTACTGGTACTAATGCTTTTCAAGGAGAACCAGCTGCATTGAAAACGGAAGCAAAATTATTGTATGATGATTCAAATTTATATGTAGCATTTATTGCATATACGCCTCCAGAAAAAATTAGAACTTCACTCTCAAAAAGAGATAATCTAAATGACGACGACAATTGGGTTGCAATTGACTTAGATCTGTTTGGTGACGAATCTCTTGTTTATGGAATTGGAGCAAATCCATCTGGGGTGCAAATAGATGGGCGTAGTGGATATCGTTTTGATCCTTCTTTAGATTTAATTTTTGATGTTAAAACAAGCATTACGGACTATGGTTATATTGTAGAGTTTGCTATTCCGTTTTCAAGCTTGAGATATTCAGTTGGAAAAAATCAAGATTGGAGAGTTAATTTTAGGCGTGAGTATACAACGGATGATGAATTAGTACATCACGTTGTTTGGGCATCACAGATTCAAGGAATTGAATGCCAGACCTGTCAAATGGCTTTTTTAAATGGTCTTGAACCTCCAAAACAAGAGGCTGGAAATATTGAATATATTCCTTCATTGGTTGCTGGATATTCTGAGGATTTTAACAACGATTCAACTAGCGATAATGTTGAACCATCCTTATTTGTTAAATATCCTGTTTCTTCTGTGGATTTACTTGAGATTGCAATCAATCCAGATTTTAGTCAGATCGAATCAGATGATATTAAAAATGATATCAATACAGTAAATGCATTGTATTTCAGAGAAAGAAGACCTTTTTTTAGCGAAGGAGCTGAATTATTTAAATTTCAGTCAGAACGTGGATATATTAATTTATTCTATTCAAGAACCATTAATGATCCATCTGTAGCAGTAAAATACACAGGAAAAGTTGGAAAAACATCGTATGGGGTAATTAGTGCTATAGATGAATCGTCTCCATTGCTTTTACCTTTTGAAGAATCAAGCACTATTGTACAAATGGGTGAAAGCATGTCCAATATTGTACGTGTGAAACGTATGTTAAAAAATGCAAGCTCCATTGGGGCAATTATTACCAATCGTACCTTTGATGAAGGTGGGGATATGACTACAGGAGGAATAGACTTTCATTATCATCCCGGAAAAAATTTACATTTAACTCTTCATGCTACTGCATCAATTCATAATGAACCTGATTCTCTATCAACAATATTTGATGATAATCCTTATACATTTGATAACCATACTGCCAAATTTGACGGAGAAGAGATTACAGGAAATGCATTAGGGTTTAGTTTATCAAAAATGGATAGAACAGATACTACAGGTTTAACCATACGTCTTCGTTCTCCAGGATTTCGAACCAGTAATGGATTTGAGAAAAATAATTCCACAAAGTGGATAAAGCTGTCTAAAGGAAAAGGTATTTTCTATGATAACCATCCACGATTGTTGGCATCAGGACATAGAGTTAGTATGGTTCATAAAACAAATTATGATGGCGATATTAAAAAACAAGAATTTGAATTCAACAATGAGTTTAATTTTTTAAATGGATATGTGTTACAAATTGGGACTGAGATTGAGAATGAGCTCTTTCGTGAAGTGCAATTTGATAATATGTTTGATATGAATATTAGTGTTACTGGTAAACTAAATGCCAAGACAAAAATTCATGGAGGAATTGCTGGTGGTGATACAATTATCCGATATTTAGATACTCCAGAACAAACCGATTCCTATGGAATCTGGAGCTATGTTGAATATAAAATTTCAGATCAAGCGAGTACCGGTATTGGGATACAATATGAGGATGCAAAGAACTATTATGATGGTTTTCTACTTAATTCATGGTATACACATTCTTTCACATCAAAACTGTCTTTAAGAACCAAGATACAGTATAGTGATTTTTCTAATAATTGGTTTATTGAACCAATGTTGACCTATCAACCCAATGCTTTCTCCGCATTATATTTTGGAATTAATGAATTTCTTTCTACAGAAGATAATATGTTCTCAAATTTAACTGAGTCAGAACGTCAATTATTTGTTAAGTTTCAATACTTGTTTTAATTGATGAAAAAAATATTAATACTATCTTTCTTGCTAACCTTTTATGGATGCGCTATTTCTATCGGCAATAAAGTTGCAGATGTTGCTGATGACAACAATGTAGCTACAAACGGAAATAGCGTTTATCATTTTGATGGGCATTCTATGATTGCATTTAATAAGATTTCACCCAAAAAACGTGCTGCATTTGAAATGTTAAATAAAACTATTATTATGCCAGCAATTCAACGTGCTAATCTATCTGTATACAATAGCTTAACTTTTTTAGCATCAGAGGAACAAAACGAGGATGGAACATATACTTTTCTATATATCGCAAGTCCTTATTTAGAAAATGAAGATTATGATATTTTATCTATATTGGTTGCAGTTCATGGTAGACCAAGGGCAGAAGAATATTTTCAGCTATGGTTAGATTGTTTTGCTGAAGAACAAGAAACATTATTGTTTAGATGATAAATTCATATCTTTTTGATTCGTTCTGTATTAAATTTTTTCAAATGCAAATTCTAAAGAATTTTTTTATCATGCTTTTTAGCTGTTCATTGGTTTTTGCTCAAACCTTACAAGTCAATGATGCTACGCTTTCTTCAGGAAGCTATAATGCTGGAACTACTCTTGGAATAACTGATACCGATGTTGTGATTCATTCAAATGCGCTTGTACATAATTTGTTTGTATGGGGAATTCCTTGGTATACAGATACAAAAACCTTTCCAGCGCAGATTACATTGCCGCTTGATAATAGAGCATATGTGATAAGTTTATACAAAAAATCAATATATCACTCTGTTTCTTCGGAACTACAGACTTTTGATTTTGACAGTAGGCCAGTAGAAGAATTTGAGGCTTTACAAGATGAACTGCATCGTATGAAGATTGGTACAAAATTGGTCAGACCAATACCTGGAAAATCAGAGTCTGTCTTTCTTGTATATTGTTCAGAAGAAGATATGTCATGTGAAGAAGGATTGTATTGGCGAGATGGTTTTTTAGCAAAATTTTATGATCAACAACAAGAAGTATATATGTATTCACAATTAAATAAACCTAATGAATACCTTAGTGAAGAAGAGGAGCTATTAATTAAAAGACACCGTGGTGGTGTTGGAATGCTAGTTGGTTTTTTTTCAATAGGTGTGTGGTTACTTGATAGATCTATACAGTGAAAAACATTTCCATTAATATCATTGGCGCTTCTACTGAGTCTTATCCAACCGGGATTACTCCTTTAGAAATTTTAGAATCTGTAAAGGGAGGACCAAAAAATATTGTTATTTGTAAGGTTGATGATGTGTTAACCGATTTAAATGAACCTTTGGCTAAAGATGCAACAATCCAATTTCTAGATGCAAAAAGCAAAGATGGTCATAGTGTTCTGTTACATAGTACTGCACATTTAATGGCACAAGCAGTGAAAAGACTTTTTCCTAAGACCAAAGTAACAATTGGTCCATATTTGGATAACAAATTCTACTATGATTTTGATGTTG
>CAJWPX010000052.1 GCA_913045065.1 uncultured Fidelibacterota bacterium
ATATTAGCTGGTCGCTCACAAGAGTCTATTAAACCACTCGCAGAAAAAAATGGATTTGATTACCGAATATTTGATCTAGAGTCAAATGATGCTATATGTAACAATATTAAAGATATAGATCTGGTTTTAAACTTTGCAGGACCATTTAGATTTACCTTCAAAAAAATAATTAATGCCTGTCTTAAAACAAAAACACATTATTTGGATATTACTGGGGAAATGACTGTTATTGAAAAGGCTTACTTAATGGGAGATAAATTTAGGAAAGCAGGGATAATCGTTTCACCAGCAACCGCTTTTGATACACTTCCAACTGATTCTGTTGCATTAAAGCTTAAATCTTTATTACCAGATGCTAATAAAATTAAATTAGCATTTAAAATGAGTGGAAGAGGAACTTTTAGTGCAGGATCTGCAATTACAGGCATGTATCGTATGCACAAAGGATGTTTAATTCGCAAGAATGGTAAAATCAAGAGAGTTTCCCCTTTATATAATAAACATAATGTTGATTTTGGTGATGGTGAACCAGTACAAGTTGGAATTTGGACGTGGGCAGATATCTATAGTGGATATTATTCTACTAAAGTACCAAATATTGAATTCTATACTCCACTTTCTGATACCCAACTCAAAAAGGCATTAAAATACGATTCATTTAAATATAGAATTCTTTTAAAATTTCCTTTTTTAAGAAATTCTCAAATAGAAAAAATTAAAAAGAAATTTAGGAATCCATCATATGAAGCTAGATTAAAAAGTAGTATGAATATATTTGGTCAAGCTAATAATCCAAATGGAGATAGAGTTATTGTAAAACTAAAAACATGTGATTCTTATATCTTCAGTGGTAGAGGACCAATTGCTCTTGCTAACTATATCAGTAAAAATGATATGGAACCTGGATTTTATACTGCTGGACAAATTGCAGGGCCCGATTTTGTAACTACAATTGAGGGTGCTGAAGAATTTGAAATCTTAAAGTAGTTTGGTCTGATATAAATCGTGTAATCTTAACAATCCTACACATTTTTTATTATCTACTACCGGTAAAACAGAGATTTGTGATTGTCTATCTTCCATTAATTTCATTGCATCATGAATCGCCATTGAAGATGATACTGTAACAGGACTTCTATTAATAAAAACATTAATTGAATCATCAGTTTTCTTATTAGATGCAATTGCTTTACGAATATCTCCTTCAGTAATAATACCCGCTAGAGTTTTATTTTTCCCCAACAATAGTGCAGCACCTAAAGGTTTTTTTGTCATAAGAGTTGCTACATCAGATAAAGAACTATTTTCTTTTAAGATTGCAACTTCTCTTATTGGATGCATAACATCCTTTACGGTTAACCCTAATTGTTTTCCTAATTGACCACCTGGATGATATTTGACAAAATCTTTTTCTTTAAATCCTCTTTTTACCATTAAAACAGATGCAAGTGCATCACCAATAGCCATCGCTACTAATGAGCTAGCAGTAGGAACAATTCCTAACGGATCTACTTCCTTATCAATCGTTCCATTTAAAACAATATCAACATTTTTTGCAATAAATGAATTCATATTGCTAACAATACCAATAAGTGGTGAATCAAATTCTCGTAATATTGGAATTAGGCGAATTAATTCTTCTGTATTACCACTTTTTGATATCAATATAGTTGGATCACCTGGATTATAAATCCCCAAATCTCCATGTAAAGCATCTGAAGCATGCATAAAAACACTTTTAGTACCAGTGCTACATAAAGTTGCAACAATCTTCTGAGCAATAAGTCCTGATTTCCCCAATCCACAGACTACCACCTTTCCGTCATGCTTTGCAATCAGATTAGATGCTTTGATAACATCTTTATCAATTTGTTTTGCTACTTTTCTTAATTGCGTTGATTCGCTCTCAAGAATTGATTGCGCTAATCCATTTATCTTATTTTTGGCCATTCCAAGATGAATATAATTAGTTTTAATGGAATTATGACTGATAAATTTGTAGAATGATGTTGATGAATATTTTTATTACAGGCGCAAGTAGTGGCATTGGAGAATATGTTGCATATGAATACGCAAAAGATGGGGTCCATCTGGCATTATGCGCAAGAAGAAAAGAAAAACTAGATCAAACTGCTGATAAATGCAGAGAAATGGGCGCCAAAGTTACAACCTATTCTGTTGATGTCACTGATCAACATTCAACAAAAGAATCAATAGATGATTTTTTATCAAAAATAAATAGAATTGACTTGGTAATTGCAAATGCAGGTCTTGGAGAACTAGATGCGCTACATAAAGGTAATCCAACGATGATGAACAAAGTAATAAATGTAAATGTTATTGGGGTACAAAATACTATTGTTCCATTTTTACCAACAATGCTTAAGCAAGCAAGTGGCCATATTGCTCTTGTAGGATCAGTTGCAAGCCATATAGCCTGGGTTGGTGGTGGAGCGTATGCTGCATCAAAATTTGCAGTGAAAGCTTTAAGTGAAAGTTGGAGAAAAACATTACCAAAAACAATTGATGTAACATTGATTTGTCCCGGTTTTGTTGAAAGTGAAATGACAGAGAAAGCGGAATGGAAACCTTTTGTAATTAAAACAGATGTTGCTGCTAAAAAAATTGTTAATGCACTTAATAAGAAAAAGAAAATGTTTATCTTTCCATGGCAGTGGCATGTTGTAATAGCATTTAAAAAAATACTTGAGTTGTTGATGGTAAATGCTGCAAGAAAAGTATATAAAAAACGCTATAAAAATTAAATAATTCTATACCTGAATTTTATCACATAGACTGGCTAATTCGATATCTTTTTTTGTTACATCACCGCTATCATGTGTAGTCAGTAAAATATCTACTTTGCACCATCCAATTTTTATATCGGGATGATGGTTCATATTTTCGGCTAAAAGAGCAATTTTATTAACAAAATTTATTCCAGAAAGATATGATGAGAATTTAAATGTCTTTGAAATAGCTTTATTTTCATATTTCCAACTATCTAATTGGTCAATCATTGATTGGATATCCATAAAATCTTTTCTTTCTTAAAATGGCCAAATCATTGGTATAACCATAACAGAGATTATCCATAAAATTATACCCAATGGAAGACCTACTTTAATGTAATCAGAATATCGATAACCACCTGGACCAAATACCATTAGGTTGGTTTGATAACCAATTGGTGTAATAAAAGATGCTGAAGCTGCATAACAAACAGCAAAAATAAATGGTCTTGGATCAAAACCAAATTGTGTAGCCAATGTCAATGCAATTGGAGTCATAATAATTGCTGTTGCTACATTAGATGCAATCTCTGTTAATACCATAGTAATTAAATAAATGATAGCTAATAAGAAGTAAGGAATTAAATCAACTGGAAATAGATTAACAATATTGCCAATAGAATTACCAATTATTTCATCAAGTCCTGTTTTTTTCATTGCTGCTCCCATTGGCAAAAATGCAGCAATTACTATAATTACTTGCCAGTGAATGGATGAATAAGCTTCATTTGGCGTAATTACTCGTGCTAGTAATAATGCAATCACTCCTAAAATGACACCAACAACGATAGGAATAATTTTAAAAATAGCCATAACTACTGCAAATAGTATCGTAAAGATACTTAACCACCACAATGGATGACTATCAAGAGAAGCATTAACCTTTCCTAATACAATAAATCCTTCTCTTGATGCAAGCTGATTAATACGATCTTGAGGTCCGTATACTAATAAAGTATCAAAAGGTTTTAAAATAAATTGGGCAAGTTTTCTTCGAATGACTTCTCCCTCTCTTCGGATTGCAAGAACAAAACTACCAAAAGATCGTCTGAAATTTGCTTCTTGAAGAGTTTGTCCAATCAATTCAGAATTGTCAGTAATTAAACACTCAGCTAAAATATGATCTTCTTGTTCTAATTCTTCTTGTGTCAATTTTACATCGGTTAATAAAGAAAGATTTTCAATCTCTTTTAATCTTTGAAAGTTATCAAAAGAACCTTTAACAAAAAGAACATCGTCTTGTTTTAATACTAAATTTCTTAGATTTGAAGTAATAATTTCACCACCTCTTAAAACATCTAATACAATGAC
>CAJWPX010000053.1 GCA_913045065.1 uncultured Fidelibacterota bacterium
AGAATAATAGCTGGAGTTCCAAGAGTGCTTACATTAATATATCCAGTCTTAGTTTCTAGATCTGTACCACCTTCTCCTAATACACTTAATGAAACATCGTAACTACCTACTGTAGTATATGTATGCATAGGGTTAGTATCAGTACTTGTATTTCCATCTCCAAAATTCCAATCAGATTGTGTATAACGAACCGAATTATTAATAAATTGAACTCTCAAATCAGGAGTTCCGCTAGTAGTAGTTGCTTCAAAATTAGCATTTGGTGGAAGTACATTTACTGTAATATAATCTGTTTTGGTGGTTGAATCAGTTCCTGCTGGTCCTACAACAGTTAATGAAACAGTATATGTACCAGCTTCTGTATACGTATGATTGTAGGTATAAGTACCACCATCAATTGTTCCATCATTGTCAACATCCCATTGATGAGAAGTAACATCTCCTGTTGATTGAGATGCAAATTGCACAGCTAATGGTACTGGGCCTGATAGAGGATTACCGGTAAATGCTGCTACTGGAGGAGTATTTCCTGATCCACCACCACCATCATCACCGCCACCGCCACCGCCACCGCCACCGCAGCCTAGCAATACAACTAAAAACGCTAATAATATTTTCTTCAAAATTAGTTTTTACCTCTTGGGTGTGAAGATTAATCTACAATAATTATGGCCTTTTTTCCATAATTGTCTTTATTAGCATTATTTTTTTGTAATTGTAATATTTCTAGTTTCTAAATAATTCAAGATATGATGCATACATTGTTCTTTTGCCCCTATTATTTCTGGTGGGAATACTCCTGAATCAATCCATAATTTTTCCAAAATGAGATTAATCGTAGCTGTTGCTGTGTATCCTGTGGTACGCGCCATAGATGATGTTTGAGAGGTTGTATTAAATTCATCATAGAGGTGATATTTAATTTTTTCTGTAGTTCCTTCAATGATAATATCCATTATAGTGAATTCTTGTTCATTTTCTTCTAACTTCCAATCTTTAAATAATTGTCTTGAGGTTTCTTGAATATTGTCTTCATCAAATAATCCTTTATTTCTATATTTTATCATCAGTTGTGCATGTTTTGGATAGCGCAATGTTTTTTCTTTCATATTTGGAATATGATTCATGGTAGACAAGATTGATCGCAATCCATCTGTATTAAATGCTTCTAATTTTCCTACTTCCTCGAATTCTATTGTTTCTATTTCAGATAGAGCTGATCTTGTTATTAGTTTTCCATCAATCATCATTCTAGCTGGACGCGTATACTCTTCAATAACATCTATTGGAGAAAAAGGTGCTTTATAATAAAAGGGGGGAGTGGGATTTTTTGGAAGACCACCGACATAGTATTCAAATGATTCAATCTTCATTCTGGAATTCCAGTAACCAAGCAAATAATTTGGTATTCCCGGTGCAACACCCGCATCCACAATACTAATAACATTATTTTTTTTTGCAAGAATATTGAGATCTAAAACATTTTCTGGAGCAAATGAAATATCTACAACATGTTTTCCGGCTTCGATGATTGTTTTTAATGTTTCATATCCCAAAAATCCAGGAACTGCCAATAAGACAATATCTGCAGGTTGAATCCATTCAGATAAAGCACTTTTATTTGTGACATCTAGTTGTTGAATTTCAATGGAATTATTTTGAGATTGAATTTCGGCAAGCGATTTTTTGTTATTATCTGATAAAAATACATCATGATTTTTTGCAAGGTCCAATGCCATTGCACTACCAACCATTCCAGAGCCAATTTGAAAAATATTAGCCACTTTATATGCGGGATAGACGGGACTCGAACCCGCGACCTCCGGCTTGACAGGCCGGCGTTCTAACCAGCTGAACTACTACCCCATTAATTATTTCTATATAACAACGCATATGGAATTATAATCAAATAACCGATTAACAAAAGTATAGGAGAAAGAGTCAAGCTTTGGAAACTGTCAACTTTCCCTAAGTACATTATCAAATAACCCACGATTATAACGAAAACTCCAATGGCAAACAAAACATAATTTTTTCTTTTGTATGGCCATTGAAAATTTATTTTTTCTTTATTTTGACTCATTATTGTAAAAAGTTAAATGTGTTATACAAACTTTCCAAAAATATAATTAATTTCTGCGTTCCAAATGGAAAACAAAACCAATAAAAACCTACAATCTCTTTTTGCTAATGTATTTGTTCTATGTTTTTTAGCATTTGTTATTTTTTCTTCTTTAAATAACAAGTCAATTGAAAGAACAACCTTTGTAATTGAAAAGGGAATGTCTTTAAATAGTCTTACAAATGTTTTGTATGAAGAAGGTATTATTGGTAACAAATCTTTTTTTAAATATTCGGTTGCATTGCGCGGTCTTGCTGGAAATATTCCAACGGGTACATTCGCAATAGAAGGAAATATTAGTAATGCTAAACTAATTCATACAATTTTTGATGAAGGTCCAATCAGAATAAAAATAACGCTTCCTGAAGGATTAAGATCTGAAAAAGTATTGGAAAAAATTGAAAACATACTTGAAACTCAAAATAGAAGGCTTCTTACTGATTCTAGTTTTATAGAACAATTTGGTATTAAAGCTACTTCTTTAGAGGGATACTTATTCCCAGATACGTACTATTTTTTTCAAGGCATGATGATTGAAGAAGTTTTAACAATAATGATTAATCAATTTTGGAATAATTTTAATCAAACATTAATTGATAGATCCAATGAATTAGAATTGACGATTCATGAGGTGGTTACTTTAGCATCTATTATTGAAGGTGAAGCACTATTTGATAGTGAGCGTAGAACTATATCATCGGTATATCACAATCGACTAAGAAAAAATATAAAATTACAGGCAGATCCAACAATACAGTATCTATTTCCAGATGGACCAAAGACATTGTCAACAAAACACTTGACAATAAGCTCTCCATATAATACATATATACATTATGGTTTACCGCCAGGCCCAATTAATAATCCTGGTATTAAGTCAATTGAAGCTGCGCTTTATCCAGAAGATACTGATTACTTGTATTTTGTTGCGAAAGGAGATGGATACCACGTATTTAGTACAAATCAGTCTGATCATTTAAAGGCAAAACGAGAATATAAAAAACAAAAAAGAATACAATGAAATTATCCGATTTAAATAATGAACAATTAGAAGCTGTTAAAGCTACAAAAGGACCAGTTCTTGTTTTCGCGGGAGCAGGGAGTGGAAAAACCCGTGTATTAACTTATAAGGTTTGGTATTTAATTAAAAATAAAATTTACTTACCTAAAGAAATTTTAGCTTTGACATTTACAAATAAAGCAGCCTCAGAAATGAGAGAACGCATCAATAAAAGTGTCAAATGCGATGGTGTCACTGTTGGTACTTTTCATTCTGTCGGAGCCAGAATTTTAAGAAAATATATTAAAAATTTAAATAAAAGATATAGCAGTAGTTTTACGATTTATGATGGTTCTGATCAAAAATTAATCTTAAAAGATATCATAGAAGAATTGGATCTCGGTAATTATAAAGAATTTAATCCTAATTTTTTACGAGCAAAGATTGATAGCTTCAAAAATGCATCAATGTCTGTTAAAGATGTCCAATCAGAAGCAAAAGGTTTTGAAAATGAGAAAATTGCTGAGATATATAAGCTTTATTTAGAAAAATTGATTCAAAATAATGCTGTTGATTTTAATGATTTAATTTTACTACCTATTCAACTTTTTAAGAAAAATAAATCATTGTTGAAATCATATCAAAATTTATGGAAATACATATTAGTTGATGAATTTCAAGATACGAACTCTCCACAATTTCAACTAATTAGTTTTCTTGCTGGTGGACATAAAAATATTACTGTTGTAGGTGACGATGACCAGTCAATCTATGGATGGAGGGGGGCAAATATTGACAATATTCTTACAAATTTTAAAGATACTTTTCCAAAAGCTGTTGAGATTAAACTAGAAAAAAATTACAGATCGACTCAAAGAATTCTTGATGGTGCATGGTCTGTTGTATCTAATAATACAAATCGTGCTGAAAAAAAATTGGTAGCTACAAAAGGACAAGGTGAAAAAA
>CAJWPX010000054.1 GCA_913045065.1 uncultured Fidelibacterota bacterium
TAATTGTATAAACAAGAAAGATGCTATGCATTACAATAGCCGCACTTTGTGCTTTTTCTAAATCAATTCCATAGAGGCTATTTAAGCAATAAATCACTGCCAAATGGTATGTTCCAATCGCAGCAGGGGCTAATGGCATTGATGTAACGATGCTTGATAAAATGGTTAACCCTAATACTTGTTGTATGTCTAATACAATCCCTATGGATTGCAATGTAATGGAAACATACAGAACAAATGTAATCCATAATAAGACAGACCACATTCCTAAACGTAATTTGTTTTTTGACACCAGCTTGTATCCGTCAATAAAATTTTCTAATACAGGAAAATATTGTAATAATTTATTAGAGATTGTATGCCGTCCAAAAATAATTAATGAACTCAAACAATATATCCCAACAAGAATCAATGCAAATTGTGTGCCCAAAACATCCGTATATCCAAATCCAATCAATACCATTGTAAAGAGGCCAATTATCCAAAGATCAATAATTTTTTCACCAACAAGACTACCAATTACATAGCTCATTTTTATTGTTGTGTCATGATTAGATAAAAGTTTAGCACGTACCAAATCTCCAGCACGTAATGGCAAAATATTATTGAGAAAATATCCAATATGGGTCGCAGAAGAAAAATGATGGATGGTGTAGGAGCTTGGATGTCCTAATAAGGTGTTCCATCGGATAGAGCGAATAAGAAAAGTAAACCCTGTAATTCCAAATGCATAAATAATATAGAGGAATTTTCCTTGTGAAAGAGTGGTAGAGATGTCATTAAAGTTAACTTGTCGAAATGCTAAATAAAGACAGATCAACGATACAGCGAAAGATAAAATTTTCTTCAAGGATCTTGTTTTTTTCTTTGGAATTCATAGTAGACAATCCTTTTTTTCATGGTTTGTCCATTTTCATCTAAATGTTCTTTAGACTCAAGAGGAGAGTCATATGAAAGAGGAACCTTCGTGTTGACCTGACAATTGCTCATCAATGATAGCATTCCAGCTAGCATGACGAGCGCAATAATTGTTGGTACATGTTTAGTCATTTAAATTGAAATTTTTAAAAAACCTTGTTTGTGTTGCTAAATATATGATTTCAAGAATACCAAGTAGCTGAAGAAATCCTACAGCTAAAAACCACAATTTTTGATTATTGCGTGCGGCAAACCAACATGCAAGTAGCGTCCAAACTCCTTCCCACAATGACAACAAGACTATCATGGTAGGATTGGCTTCTAAATAAGTTCCAAATGATTGTAATACTTCCATTTTTTCCTTTCTAGTGGTTGAAAATCATAGCAACCACAAATACAAATATAATTACTCCCCCAAAGATGCCGAAATAATATAATTCAAACATGCGGTATTTTAATTATTATTTGTTTAAAACAAAATGAAAACTAAATACTATTCCTATCTTTAAAAAGATTATAAATTCTATCATGTTAGATTCAAAGACTACCCAAATTACTATTTATAGTACAGTTTGGTGTGGTTCATGTAAAACAGCCAAAAGATTTTTATCTGATCAAGGGTTTGGTTTTACGGAAATTGATATTGAAAAAGAAAATATTAGTCGAGAAGAAATGGCATCCATGACAAAAGGCCTCACTGTTCCTCAAATTGTCATTAATTCAGAACCAATTGGTGGGTTTGAAGATTTGCTTGAATACTTTAAATAGAATTAATTGACTTTGCTATGGCTTAAGAGCCATTCATAAAGATTATCATTTTCATATGTTCTAGTCCATGAGTCGTGATTAGCATCTGGATAGAGAGTATATTTTATATTACCCCCAATTTCTTCAATCGCACGAACCATCTTTTCTGATTCATCTGCAGGAACCACTTTGTCTTTTCCTCCATGAAATACCCAGATTGGAACATCTTTAATGCTGCCAGGAATATCAAGGCCAGGAATTCCTCCACCACAGATAGGAACAGCGGCTGCAAATAGATCTGGCCTTTCACTTAATAAGCTCCAAGTTCCATATCCTCCCATGCTTAATCCAGTGATATAGATTCTGTCTTTATCCACTTGATAGTTATCTATTACTGATTCAAGAAGTGCAATTAAATCCATTTGCATTGCTTGATCAGGCCATACATGATCAATGGGGCATTGTGGTGATACTGCAATAAAAGGGAAAGTATCTGTTTTCTCTGAAATTTTAGGTATACCATGAATTTTCACCAACTCCAAATTATCTCCCCTTTCTCCCATACCATGTAAGAAAAGAATCAGTGGCCATTCCTTTCCACGGTGTTCTTGGTATTCATTAGGAAGAAAAAAAAGATAATCTAACCCATCGTCCACCTCAATTTTTATATTTGTACCTTCAGGATATCTATTTTCACACCCTTGGCTTGATAAAGAAATAATTAGGCAGAAAATAATTATAAAGTTATAATTTTTTATGTGTACCATCGCAATAGGGTGAATTTTCAGTAGCCTTGCAACCACACCAAGCAATATTACTTTCTTTCTCATTATGTACAGCTATTGGTGAAAAATCAGTGCCTTTGTGGCTTCCATCACAGAATGGTTGATTAGTGGATTCACCACAAGCACACCAATAATATTTTTTCTTTTCTCCTTTTAGTACATAGGGAGATTTTTGTGCAATTACAGCTTTACTCATTATTTTTTCTAACTTTTTTTAATACATCTCTTAAAATGGTGCTAGATGTATGGGTTGTATAGGAGAAATAGATAATTTCAACGTTATATTTTCCGAAATCTTTTTCTATTTGAATCCATTCTTTGGTGCCTTTCCAATCATCGCCAACAAACATCCTATCAAACTTTAACTTGTTCCATGCTTCTATCTTGTTATAGCTGGTTTGTGGAACCACTTCATCAACAAATTTAATTGATTCAACAATTTCCATTCTTTCTTCAAACGGAATAAAAGGTTTTTCTCCTTTGATTGACATTGCAAGTTCATCGGTTGTGATTCCCACAATCAAATAATCACATTCCAGTCTTGCTCTTTTTAATATGTTGAGGTGACCAATATGAAATAGATCAAAAACACCTGTTGTATAACCAATTTTTTTCATAATCACCTAAAATACTTATTTATTGTTTAATAAATAATCTATTATTCTTGCACTTGCATTTCCATCTAAAGTGCCTGCTAGTTTTTTTGCATATTGTAAGCGAGTTTGTGATAATGTATGAGGATTTGCTACTTGTTCTGTAACAATAATCTTGAGTTTTTGATAAGAATCAGCACGTACAGCTATTTTTGAATATTCGTTGTAATCTTTATCCATACGTTTTTTGAATCGATAGGAAAAAATTCCTCGATAGTTCCAACGTAATTTTAAAAAGTTACACCATATGACAGGTTTGTCCAGTGCAGCAAATTCAATAATAGCAGAAGAAGCATCACTAATTAGCAAATCAGCAGTCGCCATAAATGGTACCAAAGAATAATCATCAACTTTTGCTAAATAAACATTATCATAATTGGACCAATGACTAAGAAGTTGGCGTTGTTTTTTATACTTATCTTTGCTTGTGGAAAAATAGTGTGGTTTTATCAATATATTGTACTCACTAAAGCTTTCAGGAAAGTTTTTAGGGAAACGTTCAATGCTGCTAGGATAGAAAGTAGGAGCATAAACTAATGTCTTTTTTTCTGTTTTTAAGCCTAATTGATTTAAATCAAATCCTGTAGTTTCACCATTAATAATTGGATCTAATTTGCAGAAACCAACATTGACAAAATTATCATTAGGGTACATAGTTTTAAGACGATTTGTTCGGTATTCTCCTTCAACAAATCTCACCGTAGTTGGGGTACTTGATTTTGTATAATAACTTGCTTTTGGCCCAACTCCATGACCGAGTTGTACTGACTTACTGATTTGATGTACTTCGTTTAAGAAAGGAAAAGTATTACCAAAGAATATCCAATCAGCTTTTTGATTTTTATAATATTCATTGGCCTCAGCTTTATCTTTTACCCAGATATGATTCAGATTTTCTGATTGAATAATATTTT
>CAJWPX010000055.1 GCA_913045065.1 uncultured Fidelibacterota bacterium
GATGATCAAGCAGTTGTAGATACATTGGAATCATTGGAAGGTGAATTCAAACTCAAAAGCACAAATGTAGCTAAATACATTAGAAATCTAGAACATACTCTTGAAGGCATTAAAGAAGTGGAATCAAAAATGCATCAGAAAAGAGCTTCGCTAGAGAAAAAAATTGGGCATATGCGTGAATATTTAAGACACAATTTGGAAAAAAGCGGAGTCAAAAAGATTGATAGTCCTGAAATCAGTATCTCTATTCAAAAAAATCCATATAAAGTAGTTATTACTAATGAAAAAGAAATTCCAGCAGAATTTATTGATACCAAGGAAACAGAAACAATTAACAAAGAAAAACTAAGAGAGGCTCTAAAAAATGGTATAGAAATTTCTGGATGTGAACTGGTGCAAGAAAATCGACTCACAATCAAATAGTATGCTAAACTACATTATCAGAAAAAGAATACTATTATCAAGAATATTTGGTTTTTCTATGATACCTATCATTCTTCTGAGTGATAATTTTAAGATCTATACTCTACCTATTACAGAGATGCAATCATTAGCGTTAAGTTTAGTCGGATTTGCTCTTGTAATCATTGGAGGCTTTGGAAGATTATGGGCATCTTTATATGTTGAGGGATTTAAAACAAAAACCCTAATTAAAGAAGGTCCATATTCTATGGTAAGAAATCCATTATATTTCTTCAACTTCTTTACGTTATTAGGGTTTTGCTGTGTGGTAAAGTCTATTCCAGTTGCAATTGCGATTTTAATTACTTTTTCTCTATTACACATTCCAGCTATTATAAATGAAGAAAGAAAACTATTATCACGACACGATGATCTATACAAAAATTACTACAATAGCACACCAAGACTAATTCCAAATCCTTTTAAATACAGAAAAACAAAATCAACAGATAGAATTGAAGTAAAAATTAAGAGAATTAATAATGTAATATGGGAAATAGTAGGTTATATATTCTTATATACAGTAATAGATTTGTTTTACTTCTTATCTTAGTTATAAGATTAAATTTTTTAGTAATTCTATATGTTTAGGATTAGATCCACAACACCCACCCACTACAGTAGCACCTAACTTTACTGCATTTTTGGTTAAATCGATAAATTCAGCATCCGAGTGATAATCTTTAATAATACCATCTGGAGAAGGCTCTCCAACACCAAGATTGGGATAAATACCCCATTTACCAGAACAATGACGTGCAAGAGTCTCTAACGCACCGAATGTACGATTTAAGGGATTACAGTTTAACAGAATACAATCAACAGAAAATTTATTTACCATTTTGATTGCATCTTTCAACAATTCACCAGATTGAATATGATCTGAGTCTAAGAGATTAAAACTAACCCATATAGGAAGTTTATATTTTTCCACAACATCTAAACAAGTTTTTGTTTCAAGAATATTATTCATGGTTTCCAGTAAAAAAATGTCAATTCTTTCATCTGCTAGCCATTCTGTAATCACTGAAAATTCTTTTGTAGCTAAATCTGCACCAGGAAAAAGGTCAGGAGAATAACAATCTTCCAAAGGAGCAATCGATCCTAATATTTTTATGCTATCATTACTTGCTTTTCTAGCCATCTGAACTGCATTATGCATTGAAATCTTAGCAGTGCTATGTGCTTCTTTATATGATAATCCTGTTTTTTGGTATGCTCTTGGAGTAGTTCGGAAAGTATTAGTTGTAAGATAGTCTACACCAGCAGTGACATATTCTTGATGGATACCATATAGTAAATCTGGATTTGTCAGATTAACGTCTGCAGACCAAGTATGGGGTGGTAATATTTCTCCTCTACGGATAAATTCTGACCCCATAGCTCCATCTAAAAGCTTAAGGTCGGTCATAATAACTACTCTTTATCTTCTGTATTTTGTGCTGCTTTTGCAGCGGATACAACTTTCCCTTGCATATCACGTGGCACCTCTTCATAATGACTAAATTCTTCAGAATGTATGCCTCGTCCACCAGTTAGAGAACGGAGAGTAGTAGAATATTGATACATTTCTGATTGTGGTGCTTGAGCTTTTATTAATTGAGATTCTCCCTCTGCGTCCATACCTATAATCTTTCCTCTACGACTAGACATATCTCCCATCACATCTCCCATAAAACTATCGGGTACTTTGATCTCAATATTTAAGATAGGTTCAAGTAAACATGGTTGAGCTTCCATAAATGCTTCTCGAAACGCCTGTTTTCCTGCCATTTGAAATGCAATATCTTTAGAATCTACTGGATGTTGTTTTCCATCATAGAAATCGACTTTGAGATCTACCACACGATATCCAGCTAAAATTCCATCAGTACAAGAAACATTAACACCTTTCTCTACCGAAGGAACAAATACACGATCTACGCTCTGTCCAACAAGAGAATGAGTAAACTCAATTCCCTCACCTCTTGGTTTACTCTCAATACGCATCCACACTTCAGCAAATTGTCCTGCACCACCACTTTGTTTTTTATGACGATATTTTGAAGAACCTTTCCCTCGAATTGTTTCGCGGTAAGGAATACGTGGCTTAAATGTTTCCACATCTACATTAAATTTTCGTTTTAAACGATCAATTGATACTTGAAGATGAAGTTCACCTTGACCTGAAATTACTGTTTGATGAAGTTCAGAGTCTACTCTATAAATAAATGTTGGATCTTCTTCATGAATTGTAGATAAGCCCGTGGCAATTCTTTCTTCATCTCCTTTTGACTTTGATCGTATTCCTAAATGAATATTAGAATTAGGAAGTTTGACTGAAGACAATTTAACTTTATTGCTCGGCCCTGTTAATGTATTGCCTGTATGAGTGTCTTTTAATTTCACAACTGCTCCAATATCGCCTGCATTCAAACTGGGAACATTGGTTCGATCTTTTCCATTCATTAGAAACATTTGTCCAAAACGTTCCGAATTGCTTCGTGTTGTATTGTGAAGATCCATCCCAGTAGATACAGAACCAGAATAAACCCTAAAAAATGAGAGTTCACCAACATGGGCTTCACTTATCGTTTTAAAAACATGAACAACAGGTGCACTTCCATCCAATGCTACTTCGATCGTTTCCCCAGAATTAGCATTTTCTGCTTGGATTGTAGCACGATCAACTGGAGAGGATCCATATTTAGATATAAAATCCATAAGTCTTGCTGTACCAATATTTTGAGTCGCTGTCGTACAAAATACGGGTATGAAAACCTGATCTTGTATTGCACGATGTAACCCTTCTCTCATTTCTTCTTCGGATAAACTCCCTTCTTCGAAAAATTTTTCTAGAAGTGTGTCATCTGATTCTGCTACATATTCGATTAACTCTTCATGCAATTCCTTAATTTTTTCTTGCCATTCTTCTGGCAATTCTTCTTCAGAATATTTTCCGCTTCCATCTGTACTATAAGTAATTAATTCATTCCTTAATACATCAACAACTTGATTAAATCCAGGACCAGCATTAACTGGTAGTTGTAAAGGAAATACATTAGAACCAAAATTACTTTTTGCTTGCTGCAAAATCTTATCAAATTGGGTATGTTCTTTATCTAAACCATTAACTACTATGATTTTTGGTAATCTATAATTGCTAGCATAATTCCATACCTGTTCTGTCCCAACCTCAATACCATTTACCGCATGAACTACAACAACTGCAGCATCAACTACTGCTAAGGAAGATATTGCTTCTCCAATAAAATCAAGGTATCCAGGAGTATCTATTAAATTAAATTTTATATCATCCCACTCTAAATGAAGGGGTGAAGAATGAATTGAAATCTGACGTTGATGTTCATCATGGTGATAATCAGAAGTAGTGGTTCCTGATTCAATTGATCCGATTCGGTTAATTTTTCCACTTCGAGAAAGCATTGCCTCTGAGAGTGTTGTTTTTCCTGAACCACCATGCCC
>CAJWPX010000056.1 GCA_913045065.1 uncultured Fidelibacterota bacterium
GGAGGTGGGCTTGCTTCAATTGATGTATGTAAAATTACCCAGTTGGAACTCGTAAAAGAAAAAATACAATCTAGAGTAAAAAACGTTGATGTTATTGCTATGGAACATAAAGGAATTCCAAGATATCTAGAAGAACATAATATTGACTATAATAGTCTTGGAATTAAAGGAACAACCTTGATATATAGAAGAGATATAGAGAATATGCCTCTTACAACTATTCCATTTGATGCTAAACCTGAAATGGTTGAGAAACGCAGACAAGCACGAAGAAAGATTTTAAATAATACTCAAAAAAAATTTTTGTTTAATGTATTAGAATGTACTCAACCTACTGCCTTAAATATTGTAGAAGGGAATTTGGAAGGTTTAGAAATAATTAAAAATAAAATTGTAGATAATCAACCAATCCCAATTGATGATTCTAATCAAATTTTAAAAGGAAATATTATTATTAGTTCTATTGGTAGTTTGCCAGAGCCAATTGATGGTCTTCCAATGAATGGATCCACTTACGATATTATAGATGAAGATTCTGGCAAATTTAACAATCTAGATAAAGTGCATGGAATGGGTAATGCAATTACTGGAAAAGGCAATATTAAAGCATCTCGTATTAGTGCTAAAACTGTTGGAGATTTAACAATTGATTTAATTCAGGATATTGATTCTGAATCACTAGAGCATATTGATGGAAAAATAAAAAAATGGCAAAGTCATTCATCTTATAATGGAAATTATTTTGAATGGAAATCTAAAAAATAATTTTTTCTTAATTATATATAGAACTCCACTCTCTTTTTTATTATTTTCTCATCTCTACTTTACAATTAATGTTTAAGCTTAAAATAAAAAACGGGCACAATGTTAATATTGCTGGAAACCCAGACAAGAAATTTCTACCTACAAGACATCATAGCTCTGTTTCTTTATCACCTGAGAACTTTCGTTACATAAAACCAAAACTCTTAGTAAAAGAAAATGATTTTGTGCAATTAGGTGATCCTGTCTTCTTTGATAAATTGAATCCAGAGATTAAATGGCCAGCTATTGCTTCTGGCAAAGTATCTAAAATTGTTTATGGAAATAGACGTGTTATTAAGGAGATCATTTTTGAAGTGAATGATAACAAAGAAAAATCTCTCCAACCAAACTCTCCAGATGGATTATCTTCAAAAGAAGGAGTAGTAAATTATTTATTAGAAAAAAATATGTGGCCATTTCTAAGACAAAGACCATTCAATAAAGTGGCAAATCCTTCTGATAATCCAAAATCAATTATTATAAGTCTTGTTAATACAGCTCCATTAGCGATTAATCATCATTTTACTTTATCAGATCAGCAAGAATATATTGTTAGTGCTCTAAAACATTTAAAAGAATTGACCGATGGGAAACTATTCCTTATTGTTAGGCCGGGGGAATTTACTTATCTAGCTGATTTAGAATATATCGATTTGATAGAAGTAGAAGGACCTCATCCTGCTGGAAACATTGGTGTCGTTCTTAATCATATTCAACCAATTAATAACAAAGATATTATTTGGACAGTAGAAGGACACCATCTTCCTATCCTTGGTAAAATATTTTCTGATGGTATTTTTGATCCTTCAATAACAATTAATATAGCGGGTCCTTGTGTAAAAAAACCAAGTTATATAAAAACAAGATTAGGCTGTCCAGTAGATATCTACTGTCAAGATAATCTTACAACAGATGATGTTAGAATTATTTCTGGAAATGTTTTAACTGGGAAAGAAATAAATCTAGATGGATATACAAATTTTTATGATTCATCTATATCTATTATTGAAAAATCATTTGAAAGATCATTTATGGGATGGTTGCATCCAGGAGGATCGTCTAAGTATAGTATTTTTAATGCTTATATTGGTGACAATAAAAAACCGTATAGATTTACTACACTTCAAAATGGAAGTGAGAGAGCTTTTGTTCCTATTGGTGCATGGGAAAAAGTGTTTCCTATGGATATTTATATTAATGAGCTTGCAAGGAGTATTGTAGCTAATGATGTTGACGAAATGGAACAATTGGGTATTTATGAATGCGATGAAGAAGATGTAGCACTTTGCTCATTCGTTTGTCCGAGCAAGACGGATGTTGGTGGAATTATTAGGAAGGGTTTGGATTTAATTTATTTTGATGGATAATATGAATTTCTTAAAAAAAATATTAGAACAATCAGGAAAATTATTTGAAAAAGGAAAATTCCTATCATGGGCTCATCCGATATGGGAGGCAACTGATACGATTCTATTTTCTACTGATAAACAGACAAGTTCTGGTCCTCATATAAGGGATAATATGGACATTAAAAGAGTAATGTTTTTTGTAGTCATTGCCTTAATTCCTTGCTATTTATTTGGAGCTTATAATATTGGTTATCTAAATGCTATAGCAACAGATGTATCAAGATCTATGTTTGAGAATTTTATTTTTGGTATGTCATATGTGTTACCAATACTAATCATTACCTTTGTCTCAGGAGCAATTTGTGAACTTACTTTTTCTGTTATTCGTAGGCATGAAGTCAATGAAGGATTTCTTGTTACTTGTGCGTTAATTCCTTTAACAATGCCACCAGATGCTCCTTTATGGCAAGTTTTTATTGGTACTGCATTTGGGATTATCATTGGGAAAGAAATTTTTGGTGGAGTTGGAACAAACATTTTTAATCCAGCATTAACAGCTCGTGCTTTTATGTATTTTGCTTTTCCAACTAAAATGTCAGGTGATAAAATTTGGGCTGTAGGACCTGATGGATATACCGGAGCAACTGCGTTATCTATTCCAGCAAATCCTGTTGAGTATGATACAGCATCTAATTTATTGAGTCAAGCAACTCAGTTTGATTTTTCACTATGGAATATGTGTTGGGGTTTAATTCCAGGTTCCATAGGAGAGACAAATAAAATATTAATTTTATTCGGAGCAATTTTTCTAGTTTATGTTGGAATTGCTTCTTGGAGAACTATGGTAGCTTCAGTAATTGGATTATTTTTTACTGCTTCTTTATTTAATATTCTTGCTGATTTTTCTACTAATGCAATGTTAACAATTACACCCTTGCAACACCTTTTAATTGGTAGTTTTTTATTTGGTATAGTTTTTATGGCAACTGAGCCAGTAACATCTGCTCATACCAATAAAGGGAAGTGGATATATGGTTTTATGATTGGAGTATTGACCGTAATCATTAGATCAGTTAATCCAGCGTATCCAGAAGGAGTAATGCTTGCTATTCTAATGATGAATATGTTTGCTCCATTAATAGATTATTATGTCGTAAAATCTAATATAAAGATGAGGCTTGCTAGAAATGCATAGTAATAGATATACATTACTTTTTGTTTTTATCGTAACTGTTGTTCTAGGAACCTTGCTTTCCGTTACTAAAGAAAATCTAAAAGATAAGCAAGAGGATAACCTCAGAGCTGATGTAAACAAAACCATTCTTCGTTCACTTGACTTTTCAGAAGAAGAAGACAATCCATGGTCTAATGAAAAAGTTGAAGAAATATTTAATAATAGTATTATGGCACTATGTGTTGATTTAGAAGGCAATAAAATTGATAATGTTATATTAGAAGAAGTTGATATTGAGAAAGATATTGAACGATTGCCAGTTTATCTCAAGGTTGTTGAGGGTGAACTACAAGGTATTGCTCTACCAGTTGCAGGGAAAGGATTATGGTCTACACTATTTGGTTATATTGCTTTAGGTCCAGATCTGGATACAGTATTAGGTATCCAATTTTATAAACATGGTGAAACTCCTGGATTAGGGGGTGAAGTTGAAAAAGAGTGGTTTACAAACAATTTTATTGGTAAAAAAATTAGAAATGTTGATGGCGAAATTATTGGGATAAAAGTTCTAAAAGGTAAAGTGGA
>CAJWPX010000057.1 GCA_913045065.1 uncultured Fidelibacterota bacterium
TTATTGTAAAAGATATCGAATTTTATAGCCTATGTGAACATCATTTGATACCATTTTATGGTAAAGCACATGTTGGCTATATTCCTAATGGAAAAATTATCGGGTTATCAAAGATTCCAAGAATTATTGATTTTTATTCACGTAGATTACAGGTCCAAGAAAGGCTAACCAATCAAATTGCAACTTGCATTCAAGATTTGTTAAATCCAAAAGGGGTTGCAGTAATCATGGAAGGAAGGCATTTTTGTATGTTAATGCGTGGAGTTCAAAAACAAAATAGTATTGCATCAACTAGCTCAATGTTAGGAGCATTTAAAGATCAATCAACTACAAGAAATGAATTTTTAAAACTTGTTGAAGTAAATAAGATATGATACCATGAATAATTATGATTTAGTTGTTTTAGGAGGAGGGCCTGGCGGCTACAGCGCTGCATTCCGTGCTGCGGAGCTTGGTAAAAAGACAGCCATTATCGATGATAATAATTTAGGAGGCGTTTGTCTTAACTGGGGATGTATTCCTACAAAATCTTTGTTAAAAAATGCAGAGGTTATGGATCTAATCAATTCCTCTTCTGACTATGGAATTTCTGTAAAAGATATTCAAGTAAATTTTGATTTTATTGTACAAAGAAGTATTAAAGCAAGGGAAAGACTATCAAAAGGTATTCATTATTTAGTAAAGAAAAACCAAGTAGATTTCTATTCTGGTTTTGGAAAATTTATCGATAATAAAATAGTTGATATTAATGGTGCTCAAATAAGTGCTCAAAATTTTATTATTGCAACTGGGTCTAGCCCAAAATCATTATCAAATATTAATTCTAATTCAGACAAGATTGTGTATTCGAAAGATATTTTTTCAATGGATACATTGCCTACATCTCTTACCATTATTGGTGCAGGGGCAATTGGTGCAGAATTTGCTTATTTTTTTAGCAGTTTTGGTACAAAAGTCACTTTAATTGAAGCAGAAGATAGAATTCTACCAAATGAAGATAAAGAAATATCCACATGGCTTGAAAAAGCTTTTAAGAAGAGAAAAATTAATATCTTAACCAGTACCATTGCAGAAAATATTGATGATGAAAAAATACTAATCTCTGTTGGCGTAGAAGGAAACTCTTCAGGTTTTGGTTTAAAGAATTTAGGTGTTGAAATAACGGATAATAATCATATCAAAGTTGATCAAGATGGAAAAACTAACATTGACAATATTTATGCAGTTGGAGACGTGATTGGTCCACCATGGCTTGCCCATGTTGCTACTGCTGAAGGAATTTATGTTGCTGAATTATTATGTGATTCATCTCCAATAAAAATTGATTATAATAGTATTCCAAATTGTACTTATTGTAAACCTGAGGTTGCTTCTATTGGACTCACTGAAGAATCTTTACTAGAACAGTCAATTAATTTTAAAAAAGCTCATTCTTTCTTTAATTCAAATGGAAAAGCTGTTGCTGTTGGATCTACTGATGGTTTTATTAAAATTTTGGTGGATGATTCAAATCATATACTAGGTGCTCATATTATTGGATCTAATGCAACCGAAATGATATCGGAAATCAGTGTAATTAAATCCAATAATCTTACTATTGATAACGTATTGTCATCTGTACATCCGCATCCGACTTTTTCTGAAGCAATTTTTGAAACATTATTACAGTTGAAGTAAATGAATTTTGTAATTAAAGATTTAGGATTATGCGATTATAACAAAGCACTATTAAATCAAAAAAATACCAAAACAGATTTAGTTAATAATTTGGGTAAAGATACCCTATTTTTATTAGAACATAATCATACCTATACATTGGGTAAAAATGCGAATCCTAGCAATATTCTAAATAAAAATTGTAAGCTTTTTCAAACTGATAGAGGAGGAGATGTAACATATCATGGTCCAGGACAGTTAGTTGGATATCCTATTATCCACCTAAAGAAAATGGGGTTAGGTATTAAATCATATGTCTCTAATATTGAAATATTATTAATTCGTATCTTAAATGATTATGATATTGGTGCTTCTACTAGAGAAGGACTAACAGGGGTATGGGTTAATGATAGAAAAATTGCTAGTATTGGGATTCGTGTTTCTCAGTGGGTAACAACCCATGGATTTTCATTAAATGTCAATACTGATATGAGCTATTTTTCTAATATTATTTCATGTGGAATTGATAACATTTCAATGACATCTATGGAACAAGAATTGGGAAGAAAAATCTCTATGGAGGATATTAAGCAATCCACAATTGTTCATTTTAACCAATTATTCAAATAATGATTCAATCAAGACTACATAAACCAAAAATTAATATTATTACTGACAAAAATTATAAGATAGTCAGAAAAATAGTCCATGACAGTTATCTAAATACTGTATGTGCCGAAGCAAGATGCCCTAATATTTATGAATGTTGGAATAGAAAAACTGCCACCCTAATGATTCTTGGTGATACTTGTACTCGAGCTTGTGGATTTTGTTCTATAAAAACGGGTAAACCTATATGGAACGATCCAATGGAGCCATATCGAGTTGCCCATGCAGTAAAAAAAATGAATTTAAGACATGTGGTCATTACTTCAGTAGATCGTGATGATCTTAAAAATGATTATGGATCAAAAATATGGGCCCAAACCATTACAGAAACGAGGAAACTCAATCCAAAGTGTACAATCGAAGTGCTTACACCAGATTTTAAAGGACATAAAGAATCGCTAAAAAGAGTTTTTGCAGCAGATCCAGATATTTTTAGTCATAATATTGAGTGTGTGGAAAGAATTAGCAAACAAGTACGAGCTCAAGCAGATTGGAATAGATCGTTATCCGTTCTAAAAGAATCTATTAAGTATGGTTTGCGCACAAAAACTGGATTAATGGTCGGATTGGGCGAAACCAAACAAGAAGTAAAAGATACCATGAAACAAATTGTTGATTTAGGTGTTCAGATTTTTACAATTGGTCAATATTTACAACCCACCAAAAAACATCTAACTGTGCAAGAATATGTTTCTAAAGAACAGTTTGAAGACTATAAAAAATTTGGGAAAAATATAGGGTTTCAGATTATTGAATCTGGTCCATTAGTGCGCAGTTCATATCGTGCAGATGAACAAGCAAGAGCGATTTTTAATAAAAATGAATAGAATAATAACTTATAGCATAATTATTGGATTGTGTTTTTTCATCTCTTATATATCAGTTAATGGTACCAATGCTATTGCTCAAAGGAATAGTGTTGGAAATATTTCTTATAAACTTCCTGATACTTGGAATGCAGTAGAATCAGAAAAACAATTCAGGCTTCTTGAAATTACTTTAAATACAAATGAAGATTTTTCATTAGTTCTGTTTAGTAATATTCAAGGGACCGCAGATCAAAATATTGAACGCTGGATTAACCAATTCAAAAAGGATGACTTTTTTAACCAAGAAAATATTATCGTTACAAGAGATAGTTTAGATAATAAATATATCACATTATTAGAAATGTATGGTACTTATGAAATATCTAACATGGGAAATCTCTCCCAAGAAAAAACTCTTAAAAGTAATTATGGTTTGCTTGGTGGAGTCATTGAATTTCCGAATAGTCTCTACTTTGTGAAAGCGGTTGGGTTAAATAGTGCAATAAGTAGTAATAAAGACAATTTTGAGCGATTTGTCTATTCAATTAGACTAAATTAGCATACTTATCAGTCATTTTGGCATATTTTTTATAGATTAAAGCCTTTTTAGGTTAAATTTGTAGTAAGGCACGGTTTTTGCAACAATAGAATTAAGGAAAAATGGAAAATATACAAAAACAATATCCGATAATGCCATTGAGGAATACAGT
>CAJWPX010000058.1 GCA_913045065.1 uncultured Fidelibacterota bacterium
CCTGTGGAACACACGATACAATCTTTTAACGCTATTTCTTTTAATTTTTTTGTTTCCTGTTCACGGAATTGAGGTTCTCCATTTATAAACATATCACTTATCGACAAATTATGATCCTTTTCTAGTTCATTATCGATATCATAAAATGTCCAATTTAGAGAATCTGCTAATGCTTTTCCTGTAGAAGACTTTCCAGAACCCATCATGCCTATTAAAAAGATTTGATTAATATTTTCCACTGCTTTTTATGTGTTTTTTTAATTGTTCTAAACTGTCACCACCGAATTTCTCCAACAATGCATCCGCTAGCACAATTGTTAACATACTTTCGCCAATAATAGATGCAGCAGGCACGGCACAAGAATCTGTTCTTTCTTTGTGTGCTAATTTTGGTTCCATTGTGTTCAAATCAATAGATCGAAGTGGTTTGATAAGCGTTGATAGCGGTTTCATGCTTACTTTTACATGAATTGGTTGTGCATTGCTCATGCCTCCTTCAATTCCGCCAGCATTATTGCTTGATCGAGTAATTTGTCCATCTTCATAGAGTATCTCGTCATGCAGTTCACTACCAAACACTGCTCCCGAAGCAAATCCAGCCCCTATTTCTACACCTTTAAATGCATTCACAGACATCATTGCTTGTGTAATACGTGCTTGTAATTTTCCGTCCGCGTTAATATAGCTACCAAGTCCATAAGGCAACCCGTTAGCAATCACCTCAAATGAACCCCCTACAGAATCTCCATTTTCTTTTGCTTGATCAATTACTGCAATCATTTTTGCCTCTGTTTTTTTATCAAGACATCTGACAGGAGATTTATCCACTGTTTTATTTAATTTTTCAAGATCAGTATTTTTTTCAACAGATGTGTCATCTACGACATTATGGATTTGATAAACACGGCTACCAACTGTAATTCCTACTTCTTCCAATAATCTTCTACACACCGCACCAATAGCAACTCGCATCGCTGTTTCTCGTGCAGAAGAACGTTCTAATACATTTCGAATATCATCAAAATCATACTTCATAACCCCAGCTAAATCGGCATGTCCTGGACGAGGCATACTGACTTTTTTATGCTCTTTTTTTGGTGTCCCAACGGCCATTCTATCTTCCCAGTTTACCCAGTCCAAATTTTTAATTAATAATGAAATTGGTGAACCCAATGTAATTGCATGACGCACACCTGAAAAAATCTCGGCATAATCTTTCTCAATTTTCATACGTTTGCCTCTACCATGTCCTTGCATTCTTCTAAACAAATCTTTGGCAATATACTCTTCGGTAAGATGCATTCCAGCCGGAATCCCTTCTATAATCCCAATTAATCCTTTTCCGTGTGACTCTCCTGCAGTCATATACGATATTTTTTTCAACATAATACGTTCTCCAATTGTTTTTTGATTGAATCCAGTTTTGGGCCCACATTATAAGTAGTTTCTGTCCAAATTTCAATAGACTTCAGCGCTTGAAAGATGAGCATATCCAATCCATTAATAGACTGCTTGACATTATCTTTGTATTTGTCCAAAAAAAGCGTGTGATTGGATGTATAAATCAAGTCAATAAGAATACTGTCTTGATGTATAGGAATATTAAAAAAATTATCCTTATCATCTTGTTGATACATTCCAAGTGGTGTGGTATTAATCGCCAAATCAAATTTTATATCAGCTTTATCAAATATCTGAATATCTATGTCAGAAATTGCTTGTGCATATGCTTGTATTTTTAATGCATTTTCCATTGATTTATTTTTGATAGTAATGGATGCTGCATGCCCATCAATTAATGCTTTTACAATCGTCTTAGAAGATCCTCCTGCACCCAATACAAGACAGTGTTTTGATTCCACGCTAATATCATTATGATGGAGCATCATTTCAAATCCATATAAATCAGTATTATACCCTTTTAGACTATTCCCCTTTCTTGTAATACAATTGGCATTGCCTAAAATTTTCACACTTTCATCCAATTCATCCACAAATTCTAAACCGTGTTCTTTGTGTGGAATGGTAATATTGATTCCATCAAATGCTCCTGCCTTAAAAGCATCAAAAAAGGAAGATAGTTCCTCAGAAGAAATATCATTCTTCTCATAGGTACAATTTTCCAAATTGAAGGTATCAAAAAGAATTTTTTGTAACTCTGGGCTAATGCTTTGATGCACTGGGGTTCCTATTAATCCTAATTTCATGATAGCATCACCTCAATTGTGTTAAAAAATCCGGGTAAAGAGATATTGATGCATTCCTTATTATCAATCTCATATTCCCCAAATGCGGCAATACTCAACACAATAAATGCCATCGCAATACGATGATCATCAAAAGATTGTACTGTTGCCATAGTTGGATGACCGCCTTCTACGATAAGACTATTATCTTCTTTGTAGGCATTAATCCCAAAATTCTTCAGATTATCTATAATCGCTTGCAAACGATTGCTTTCTTTGAATTGTAATTCTTCTACTCGGTTAAAGATGGTTTTACCCTCTCCAAATGCAGCCAAAACCGCTAAAATTGGTATTTCATCAATAATCGATGGAATAATGTAGGCTGGGACCTCAAAACTATTAATTGGCGATGAAATAAACTCAACGTCTCCGCATAATTCTCCATGGATATAATGTTGATTGGATATATTCGTCTGAATATTGATCTTTTCCAACACATTCATAAACCCAATACGGGTTGGATTAAGCAACATATTACGGATGGTAAGCCTTGAATCTTTTGACAAAATTGCCAATGCAATAAAAAATGATGCAGAAGAAGGATCAGATGGAATCTCCAAGTCAATAGGAGTTAGCGGTGATGAAAGTGGTTCCACCCTAATATCATTATCGTTTACTAAAACGGTTGCACCCATATTCTGTAACATAATTTCGGTATGGTCTCGTGAACTATTTAACTCCGAAACATTAGACGATGATTCTGCTCCTAATCCTGCTAACAAAATAGATGATTTTACTTGGGCACTTGCCACAGGCATTTTGTAGTTAATTCCATTTAATGGATTCGATGCATCTATTGTTAATGGAAGCAATCCATCGTTGGATTCAATACTGCACCCCATTTCTGTAAGTGGGACGATAATTCTGTTCATTGGTCTTGCAGATAAGGAAGCATCTCCTGTCAACGAAAATTGAAGGCGTTGGGAAGATAAGAGCCCAGATAACAATCTCGCACTTGTCCCTGAATTTCCACAATCAACAGGTTCGTCAGGATTTCTAAGTTTTGTTCCTGTAATAACAACCTTTTCTCCATTTTGATCAATAGAAGCACCGCATGCTCTCAAGGCTTGAATGGTTGATTGTACATCTTTTCCATCATTGAGATTAGTAATTTCACTTACCCCATTTGCAATCGATGCTAACATCACTGCCCTATGGGAGATAGATTTATCTCCTGGTAAAGAAATAGTAGTATTAATGGCCATTTTTCTCCATCTCTGCTGCAATATTAAAAGAAAGCTCTAACGCTTGATTGGCATTCAATCGGGGATCACAATGGGTGTGATATCTTGAGTGCAAATCTTTATCGCTCAGCTTATATAATCCGCCAGTACATTCGGTAACATTTTGCCCAGTCATCTCGAGATGAATCCCTCCTAAATGGGACCCTTTCGACTTTAAGATATGAATGGCCTTGGTAGTTTCATTTAAAAGGGCTGAAAAGTCTCTTGTTTTAAGCCCTTCTGAAGATTTCACTGTATTCCCATGCATTGGATCTGAAATCCATAATACCGTCTTGTTATGTTTATTGATTGTATCTACTAGAACCGGTAAATGTTGATCGATATTTTCTTCTCCATATCG
>CAJWPX010000059.1 GCA_913045065.1 uncultured Fidelibacterota bacterium
AAATCTACAGATATTGTTATTCTTGTAGTAGCAGCAGATGATAGTGTTATGCCACAAACTATTGAGGCAATTAATCATGCCAAAGCAGCTGAAGTTCCAATTATTGTCGCAATTAATAAGGTTGATAAACCAGATGTTGATATTGATAAGGTAAAAAGAGAATTATCAGAGAAAGATGTTCTTGTGGAAGATTGGGGTGGAAAAGTACAGTCTATTAACACTTCTGCAAAAACAGGAGAAGGAATTGAAGGGTTAATGGAAGCTGTTTTATTGGAATCTGAAGTCCTAGATTTAAAAGCAAATACAGAAATTCCATCTAAAGGAATTGTAATTGACTCCAGACTAGATAAAGGATTAGGGCCTATTGCCACAATATTAGTTCAGAAAGGTACTTTAAAGATTGGAGTACCATTTATATGCAATAATTTTCCAGGGAAGGTACGAGCAATCATGAATGAAAGAAATGATCGTATTCAATCAGCATCTCCTGCAGATGCAGTCCAAGTTCTTGGATTTGACCAAGTTCCTCAATCTGGAGATATTTTTGCAGAAGTTGAAAATGAATCTGATTTAAAGAAAATTGCAAATGAAAGACAAAGAATTAAAAGAGAAATTGAATTCTCAACAGTAAAAAAGAATACTCTAGATTCTATCTCAGCCCAGATTAAAGAAGGAGACATAAACAATTTGAGTATCATTATCAAGGCTGACTCTGATGGATCTATTGAAGCACTCGGTGAAAGTTTGGAAAAAATAAAACATGATGAAGTTGGTGTAGATATTGTCCACAAAGGCGTTGGAAATGTTACAGAATCGGATGTATTGCTTGCAGAAGCATCTAATGCTGTTATTCTAGGGTTTAATATACAAGTACCTTCAAATACTCGATTACAAGCAGATCAAAGCAATGTGGAGATAAGATCATATAATATTATTTATCAAGCTGTAGAAGATATGAAATTAGCAGTAGAAGGGTTGTTAAAACCAGATCTTGTTGAAGAAGTCATTGGGGAAGCAATCGTTAAAGAAGCATTTAAAATTCCAAAAATTGGTTTTATTGCAGGATCTCAAGTTGAAAGCGGTACAATTACTAAAGATTCTCTCGTTAGACTTGTTAGGGAAGAAGAAGAAATTATTAAAGATGGAAAAATTTTATCACTCAAACGTTTTAAAGATGATGTAAGTACTGTTGACACAGGATTAGAGTGTGGTATAGCAATTGAGGGAATAAAGAAATATCTTCCTGGAGATAAGATTATTGCATACAAGATTAATGAGATTCAAAGAAAACTATCTTAGACGTGAATACAAAACCATTTTCTAGAGTAGAAAGAGTTGAACAAGAACTCTTAAAAAGAGTAAATCAAATTTTATCTAAAGATGTTGATTTAAGAAAGTATGGTTTCCTAACATTTTCTTCTATTAAGATGACTGCAGATTTAAAACATGCTAACATATTTTATAGCATCATTAATCCTACTAAAGAGATTGAGTTGATTGATAGAGAATTGAACGATATGGTGCCGCTTTTTCGCAAACATGTCGCTGCGAAAATTAGATTAAAATTTACCCCTACATTAAAATTCATATATGATAATTCTTTTGAGGAATTTGAAAAAATAAATAACCTGATAAGTAAAATTAATTAAAGTGATATATAATCTTTATAAACCAAAAAACTATACTTCATTCAGTGTAGTCAGACAAGTAAAAAAAATTACATCCGAAAAAGTTGGACATTCTGGAACCCTAGATCCATTTGCTGATGGGGTGTTGGTAATAGGTGTTGGAAAATCAACAAAGAAATTATCAGAAATTATAGAATACGACAAGAGGTACAAAGGGGTTATAAAGCTAGGGGAGAAGACCGATACAAAAGACCTTACAGGGTCCATTATAAAGAAAGAAGATATTCCAGAGGTTAAGGATATTGATTTGAATACACTGGCCAAATCTTTTATTGGAAAACATATGCAAAAACCTCCTATGTATTCTGCAAGAAAAATCAATGGAGTTCGTCTTTATAAGTTGGCTAGACAAAATATTTCCGTAGAGAGGAATCCAAAAGAAATTGAAATTAAAGACTTACATTGTTCCTTATATAAGAAAGATATGTTATCAATAGAAGTTGAATGCTCTTCAGGCACTTATATTAGGGTTTTGGCAGAAGAAATCTGTGCAAAAATAGGAACTGTAGGACATTTAATTGAATTAACCCGTACGAAAGTTGGTTCTTTTATTCTTGACGACTCACTAACAGTAGAAAAATTCGAAGAAAAATGGAAATCATAAGATCATTTGAAAATTTATCTTCTATAAGCGCATCTGCTCTTAGCGTTGGAAACTATGACGGTATCCACTTAGGGCATAAAGATGTGATAGATTACATTGTTAAGTATGCAAGAAAACACTCTATTCCATCATGTGTGATTACTTTTGATCCCAACCCTTATTATGTGTTGAGAAATGGAGATAGTCCAATCAATATTCAAAGCATTGATTCAAAAATAGAGTTATTAGAAAAAATGGGTATTGATAAAGTTTTGGTTATTCCATTCACAAAGCAGTTTTCGAGAATGTCTGCTACTGATTTTGCAAATCAGATTATTAAAAAAATATTCAATCCTAAACTAATTGCTGTTGGAAAGAACCATTATTTTGGTTTTAAGAAAAAAGGAAACCTAGATTTTCTTATCGAATTTTGTTTAAATAATGGTATTGAACTTTTTACTCCAAATATTAGAAAAGTTGATAATCGAGCAATTTCAAGTACTAGTATAAGAGAATTAATTAGAGATGGAAAATTAGATGTTATACCGTCATTATTAGGAAGATTCTATGGATTTGAAGCAAAGGTTGTTCATGGCTCACATAGAGGGAAATCATTGAATTATCCTACTGCAAACTTTATTGCAACTAATAAGCATCAAGTTCCTCCTCAAGATGGAGTATATCTCTCAAGAGTTACTTTAGAGGGAGAAAAGTACTTTGGCATGTGCAATATTGGATTTAGACCCACTTTTAATGAAAAAAAATTTGTTATGGAAGTTCACATATTATCTAATAAATTCAGCGACTTATATGATAAAGATTTTCACATTGAATTTTTATTGAAAATTAGGAATGAAAAGAGATTTGATAATAAAGAAGAATTGATTAAACAAATTGAAAAAGACAAGGAAGTATGTATTAAATTGATAGATTCTTCCAAGGAGAATTATGAAATATAGTAAAGAAACAAACAAGATTATCCAAGACATTGGATTGGATGAAAAAAACACAGGCAGTAGTGAAGCTCAAATAGCGCTTCTTACTGATCGTATTAGATTACTAACTGGGCATGTTAAGAATCATAAAAAAGATATTCATTCTAGATATGGTTTGGTTAAACTTGTGTCACAAAGAAAAAAACAATTAAAGTATTTAAGAAAAACGAATAGTGATAGTTATGATGAATTAATAGAAAAACTATCCATAAGAGGATTATAAAGAAAGAATATGATAAAAGTAGAAAAAAATATAGCTGGCAGACTATTAAAGATTGAATCTGGCCAAATAGCAAGACAAGCGGGTGGATCCGTATTTATTACGTATGGAGACACTGCAATGCTTGCAGCAGTATGTTGTTCATCTGAACCGAGAGAAGGTATAAACTTTCTTCCAATGCAGGTTGAATATAGAGAAAAACATTATGCGGGTGGAAAAATACCCGGAGGTTTCTTTAA
>CAJWPX010000060.1 GCA_913045065.1 uncultured Fidelibacterota bacterium
ATCCAAAAATATCACTTACAACAACATTTTTGATAATATCAATCTTTGGATTATTTAGAGATCTATCGATCATTATTTTTGATGCTCGAAACTCTTCTCTACGATGAAGAATAGTAACTTTATTTGCAAATTTTGTTAGAAAATTTGCTTCTTCCATTGCTGAGTCTCCTCCACCTACAACTACTACCTCTTTGTCTTTAAAAAAATATCCATCGCAGGTAGCACAGGTACTTACTCCATGTCCCATCAGTTCATTCTCTGCATCAAGGCCTAATAATCTTGCAGATGCACCAGTAGAAACAATAACTGATTTGGTAAGATATTCTTCATCTCCAACATAAACCCTTAATGGAGAGCTTGAAAAATTCACTTTTGATACATGTTTATAAAAACATTGAGCTCCAAATTTCTGAGCTTGTTTACGAAATAAATCCATCATATCTGGCCCTAAAACTCCGTCTGGAAATCCAGGATAATTCTCCACATCTGTGGTGATAGTTAGTTGGCCACCAGGTTGATTGCCTTCAAAAACAATTGGATCTAAATTAGCACGTGCTGCATAAATCGCAGCAGTAAGTCCAGCTGGACCAGAACCAATAATGATGGTTTTATGAATAGTTTTATCTGTCACTAAATTAATTTGTTTAATATTAACTTTTTATAATTTGGGTAATATTATCTACTAATGTCTGCTTAGATTGAAGACCAACTTCTTGTCGTGTTATTTCTCCATTACTAAAAAACAATAAAGTTGGTATACTACGAATACCGTATTTTACGGGTAATTCTTTAACTTCATCGACGTTTACCTTACCTATAAGGACTTTATCGCCGAATTCATTAGAAATTTCATCTAGAACTGGTGTTATAGCTTTACATGGACCGCACCATTCAGCCCAAAAATCTAGAATTACAACTTTTTTTGAATTAATTACGAGCTTTTCAAAGTTGCTATCTGTGATTTCGACAGTATTATTAGACATGAATTCCCTAAATTATATTTAAATAACTACCGAATTTATGAGAATAATTGACTTTGGGTAACAAAAAAATAAGATAAAACTAATTTTATCAGCCTAATACTCTTAGAAAACGTCTTTTTCCAACCTTAATTACAAGTTCATCACTATCTTTTTTAAGAACATGCGCTGGGTCGCTACAAACTTCTCCATCTATTTTAACCGCATTTTGTGCAATTAAACGCTTGGCTTCTCCCTTGCTTGAAACAAGATTCTGTGATACAAGAACATCAATGATATTAGAATCGGTATCAATAGTGAGGGTTGGGATATTATCTGGAATATCTTTTTTAATAAATATTTGGTCAAATGCATCTTCAGCTTTCTTTGCTTTATTATCGTCGTAATAACGAGAAACTAAATCTCTTGCTAAATCTCGCTTGATATCACGTGGATTTATTGAAGAATCGCTCAATTTTTTATCGATAGAAGCTAATTTATCTTTGTCGGCAAAAACAGCTAATTTGTAGTATTTTTTAATCATATCATCACTAATTGATAATAATTTTCCATACATATCCTCTGGAGAATCATCGAAAGCAATATAATTATCATATGATTTTGACATCTTCTCTACCCCATCAGTTCCTTCTAACAGAGGAAGGGTAACAATAATTTGAGGATCTTGATCATACTCTCTTTGTAAATCTCTACCAACTAATAAATTAAACTTTTGATCGGTACCACCTAATTCCACATCTGCATTAATTTCGATCGAATCCATTGCTTGCGCCAAAGGGTACAAAAATTCATGCATTGAAATAGGAATTTCGGATTCAAAACGTTTTGTAAAATCATCACGCTCAATCATACGAGCAACAGTATACTTGCTACTCATTTTTATCACATCTTCGAATGTCATCTTGTTAAGCCAAGTACTATTGAATAAGACTTTAAGGCTTTTTACATCAAGCACTGCTTTAGATTGTTCAATATAGGACTTTGCATTCACTTTTGCTTCATCTATGGTAAGCTGTGGACGTGTTTTATTGCGTTCAGAAGGATCTCCAATCATGGCTGTAAAATCACCAATAACTAGTATTGCTTGGTGCCCTAAATCTTGAAAGTCTCGTAGCTTTTGCAGTACCACAGCATGACCAATATGTAAATCTGGCCTACTAGGATCACAACCTAACTTAACAATAAGTGGCTTGTTCTCGTCGATAGATTGCTCTAATTTCTTACGAAGATCTTTAAGTGGAATGACTTCTTCTGTTCCCCTCGAAATGATTTCTAATTGGTCATCAACAGGTAAAAACCCCACTACTTTTTCCTCATTTCTCGTCGAGCTTCTCTTTCTAAGTCTTTGATTTTCAAGGCTTCTTTTTTTTGATATGTTTTTTTTCCTTTAGCAGTAGCGAACTCAACCTTTGCTACGCTACCTTTAAAATACACTTTTAAAGGGACAATAGTTAATCCTTTTTGTGCAACAATATCTCTTAAGCGAAGGAGTTCTTTCTTATGTAACAATAGTTCGCGGTTTCTCGTCGGGTGATGTCCTTCAAATCCGGTGTGTGAATAATGGCTTATATGGGCTCCAATTAGCAAGATTTTGTTATCTTTTATAGCAATAAAACTATCCTTTAAATTTAGCTTTTTTTCGCGCAAACTTTTAACCTCGCTACCTAAAAGAACCATGCCTGCTTCATAGCGATCAATGATAGTATAGCGATAAAATGCTTTTTTATTGTTACTAATTATCTCTATATTCTTATCCATAAAAAAAGTTAAGTGATTTTATAATTATTTTCTTAAATTTAAATATTGTTGAATATAAGAAGTTTTCAACATTATGTGGAAAATAATTGTGTGTTAATATATTTTGTATCATATTCTAGTAAAAAGTTTAAAAAGAAGTTATCAATATGAGTAGTATTTACAAACGAAAAAGAAATGGAAAAAATGATGGATATGTTATGTATTCAATTTATGCGTACGATCCATTAAAAAATAAAAAAAGATATTTTAATATAACTTTGGGAAAACTCGGCCCTACCCTAACTTGGAATGATTGCTTAAAACAGCAAAAAGAATTAAATCGAGTATTTGACACCAAAAAAGGCGGCAAAGAAGAGCTCACCCTCAATAATGCAATAAAAACCTACCTACAGCATAAAAAAATTCATTTTAGGACAAAACCACCGAAGTCATCCACGATTACGCTAATTTCCTATCATTTAAACACCTTTCAAAATGCCATAGCTACCCGATATGGACGAGGCATTATGATTAAACACCTCTCTCCTTCAATTTTAGAGTGGTATTGGGACATAAGAAAAGAAAAATTAAAGCCTAGCTCTATCATAGTTCATAAAAGGATCGTAGAAAGTTTCTTGAACTGGACTAAAAATTAGCTATTGAGCGAGTGACGAGATTCGAACTCGCGACCCCAACCTTGGCAAGGTTATGCTCTACCACTGAGCTACACTCGCATGTGTCGTTCATAATAAAAAAGAATTATCGTTTTTCAAAAGGAAAATCCCTTATTATGAGTCTAATTTTAAATTAGTGCTGATGACCGTCTTCTTCAAAAGGAAAATCAGCATTAGCTGCTACCTTTTTGACAAAATCAGCAACTTTTTTATCCTCTTGCATTGA